>JAAVAG010000135.1 GCA_014804185.1 Lachnospiraceae bacterium | reverse complement strand
CCCGCACATACGATATAAACGTTCCCGCCGTTAACATAGGCTCCGTTGCCGCTTATCGTACTGCCGCTGTCGGACAGGACTATTCTGGTGGCGGAGGCGGTATCCCAGTTTCCGTCCAGATCATTTGTGGTAAACAGATCCCCGCTTGACGCTTCACTTACGATGGGGAGGAGACCAAGAGTCCTGCCGTTCATAAGCAGGACTGTCAGTACAATGGAAAAAAATGTGGCGGCGACGCAGATCCGATTGATGTTTTTATGTGTTGACACAGAGTATCCTCCTTATCCCATATAATCTCCGTTATAACTGACCAGAACCGCGCTGTGAATTCCCTGCATTTCAGACAGGACATTGATGAAGTCTGTATTGTCGTTTTTCAGGCTGACTTCCATTGTCAGTTCCAGGCTGCCCTTTTGCGCGCTTTTACTTTTGACAACGCATCTCTGCGTCGTTTTGTCAAGATAAGATTTGGCTGCGCTTTCACTGGTGTGTCCGTCACATTGGATCACTACAATGTATGGATGGCAGTGAGATTTCTGATTGACAAAAACAAGAAGAATAACGCCGATAATGACACTGCCGATCACAGCCAGCGGGATCATTCCGGCTGCCAGCACGATACCGGCGGCGATGGACCAGAACAGGAACGCGATATCCAGCGGTTCCTTGATGGCGGTGCGGAAACGAACGATAGAAAGCGCACCGACCATGCCCAGGGACAGCACGACATTGCTTGTCACGGCCAGAATCACCAATGTGGTGATCATGGTCAGGGCGATGAGGGTGACGCCGAAACTGGAGGAATACATAACACCCTGGTAGGTTTTTTTGTAGACCAGGAAGATGAACATTCCTAGGCCAAAAGCGAGGATCAGCGCCAGCATCATGTCGAAAAGACTGACGGCGGATACGTTTTCAAGAAAACTGGATTTAAAAATGTCATTGAATGTCATAATAGTTTCCTCCTTAGCCGTAGATACGGCACTGTGCATATTTTGAAAAAGCAGTTACCCTGCGTCCGGGAAGCCGGACGGCATCACGGATAATATCTGGCAGAAAGTTGTCCCATTTCACTTCCAGGATGATCGGTGCGCCCACTACGGGGACAGTGATGCAGGACGGATCCAGAAAATCCCTGCAGCGGGATCCCGTCCGGATGTTGTAGTCCAGTGTAACACGGACATTGCCTGGGGCAATGTCCGTGACATTACCTGGACTGAAGATAAAAGGTTCTCTGGTGTAGTCCACAATGGTTTTGGGGCGCAGGCCCTGCGTGCGCATTTTGATGTATAACTCGCGAATCAGTTCCTCCGGGCTGTTCGGCATCCAGTCCAGGATGCCGTCTGCGATGGCTTGTGCCTGCTCCGCGGTGAGAGCGGCGCTCTGCTTGTTCCCGAGGCCTCCCACCCTGCTTTTTTTCTCCAGATGGATCACGGAAGTGTCGCCATTATAATAGCGGATGCGGAATTTCTCCCTGCGGTTTACACCGTCCAGTTTTTCATGCAGAACCTTATCGGCGGCATTGTCAAAATACAGGCTCCGTATCGTATACCGGCCGTCAACCGCATGGGGATCCGGACTTGCAACGGCTCGCAGGCGCTGCCGCAAAATCAGCAGGTCGGTCTGATTGATCTCGTGTTTCCACTCGTGTCGAAAATCCATAAAATCTCCTTATAACTTTCATTGAAACAATTAGGTTTGTCTGTGTTGTCCAGTTTACATCCGCAGCTTGAAAGATTAATGAAAAATGTGTGAAAATTTTGTGATATTTTTTCTGCCGCAGGAATTTCAAAAGCAGAAATCTGCGATATACTCTTCTTGTAATTAAATACACAGACACTGTGATGCGGCGCTGATACAGGAGGTAAAAATGGCGGAGGTCAGATTGGGAAAGACGGAGATTGTTGTCAATAAAAGCGGGTTTGGTGCGCTGCCCATTCAGAGGGTCACGCAGGAGGAGGCAGAGAAACTGCTTTTGCGCGCTTACGAGGGCGGCATGCGGTTTTTCGACACGGCGCGGCACTACACGGACAGCGAAAAAAAGATGGGAAACGCTTTTAAGGGGATGAGGGAAAAGGTGTATATCGCCACCAAGACGGCTGGCGGTGGCGCCTGAGGCATTCCGGCATGATCTGGAGGTATCTCTGGAAAATCTGCAGACGGATTATATTGATGCCCGTGTTATAATAGGACTAAGTTAGAAGAAACCCAGTAAAATCAAGGGGTTAAGCCTGATTTAGTCCTATTTTTTATACCTAATTGGGGTTAAGAATGGGCAGCACTGTGAACAATTTAAAACCTACATTACGGAAGTCAAATATGGTCGGGCTTTGCCTTTTAGTGGAATGCGAGGTGAAAAATGATAGCAAAAAGTGAAAGTAAAATAGAAATATTCTGTCATAATTTTAAGTTCACTATATATATCAGCGGGGTTTTAGGGGCAGTCCCCTAACCAGAGGCACCTGTAATACAAAGTGTGTATCTGGCAAATTCCCATCGGAATTTCCGCAAGAATCTTTGAGTGGTATAGATGACAGAAAGAGTAAGTTAAAAGATGCTGCAGAGAATGTGTCAAAAGGACTAAATAAAGCAAAAGAAGTGTTTACTGTCAGTAAGACAAATTTGGAAAATTTGGAGAAGACAAAGAATTATTCAACAGTAGAAGAAGCAAAGGCAGCTTTAAAATCAGTAAAGGATGCAAAAAAGAAAAAAGATGAAGAATACGAAACAGCAAAGCGAACAGCAGAGAAAGCCAAAGAGAAAAAGGATCATGCAGAAGCATTGCTTGAACGATATAATAATGATATTATAAATCAAAGAGAAGAACAGACAACTCGTGAGGGTGATTATAAGAAAGTTATGCTTGAAAAAGATCTTCCAGAATCCAAATGGAAAGATCTGACTGAAAAGTATAGTAAGACAGACACAGTAAGCCTTCAGGCTAAAATAGATGCGCATAATACGAAGAAAACGGCAGCGGAAAGTGCTTGTAAGACTGCAAAGGAAGCAATTGGGGATAAGGAACGCCCACATCTTAAAGAACTTGAAGATGCAAAGAATAAAACAGAAGATGAGTTTTCAAGTGTACAGACTATTTTGGAACAGTATAATGATAAGTATAAGGTGAACCGCAGTGCTTATGACGCATTGGCTCCTAAAATGAAGGAGCGCAGCATGATTACGGAAGAATATAGTAGAATGGACACATTATACAGTCTTCTTGCCGGAAAAGTCACAGGTGCACACATGGATATAGAAACATTTGTGCAGCGTTATTATTTGGAGAAGATTTTGTATGCTGCAAATGCTCGTTTTCTGGATATGTCAGCCGGACAGTTTGAACTTCGCATGTATGATATTGAAAAAGCAGGAGAGGGAAAAAATCGTGGTCTTGATTTGATGGTTTACTCTACCGTAACCGGAAAAGAAAGAGAAGTTCGCACTCTTTCCGGCGGAGAGTCGTTCATGGCAGCGTTGGCGCTGGCTCTTGGAATGGCAGACCAGATTCAGGAAAACTCTGCGGCAATCAATCTAGATGTTATGTTCATTGACGAAGGATTCGGTTCGCTTGATAACCATTCTAGAAATCAGGCAGTTAAGGTATTACAGCAGATGGCGGGTGGTTCTAAGCTGATAGGTATTATTTCCCATGTGACAGAGTTAAAACAGGAAATTGAGGATCAGCTGCTTGTCAGAAGAGACGAAACTGGAAGCCATATTAGATGGCAGAATAGCTGAAATTGTAATTGCACAGAAAATTCATGAAAAAGTTTAGTCCCCACTTGATAGGGGAATTTTCGAACTGGTGGACAACTATGCCTATGGTGCTTTTTACATTTTTGGAGAGTTATGGTCTTTCAGGCAAGACGATATGCCCGCTCATTACACATGGCGGCAGCGGTTTTTCCAATTCGCCGAAAGATATTGCATTAAAATAGTCGACAGGGGAGGAAAAAAGCCGAGGTCTGCAGTTGCATCCGCGGCATACCGCAGCGGCACAAAAATGACAAATGAGTATGATGACATTACGGTATTGAATCTGATATCATCAAGCAGCAGCGTGTGAGGATCAAGAACAATGACTTTTCTTCGGAAATCGCATACAATAAGCGGATTGAGGAGATCATGGACATTGTAAGGGAAAATGACCAGTGCCTTTATTATGTGTCCGTAACGATTATCCTTATGGCAGACACGAAAGAGGAACTTGACAGCATGACGGAGACAGTGGAAACCAGGCGGACCATGCTGACACAGAGCCTTGCGGTGCTTATGTCCTTCAATGTGCAGGAACTGAACGACAAACAGGGCTGTTATTACGGTATCAATCAGGTGTCAAAGAACATCAATATCGGGAACCGCAAAAGGCTGATTAATGGCAACGAGCGGAGACTTACAGCGGAACAGTGGTAAATATGTCAACCTATACGGATAACTATGTCTATAACTTGTATAATATCAATATCCATGAAAAAATCGCAATGCAGAAGAAAAGGGAAGATGTGTATTCTTCCAGAAATTCTGATTGACATATTTTAGTGCCGGTCGTAATATAATAATAAAGACGGGCAACTTGAGTGTCAGTCAAAGCGTTGACATAAGGTGTTGTGCCAGAGGGCAGTGCCTTACGAGTTTTGAAAGGGTTTGACGTTTACCGCATTCTGGCTAGGCTGTTATTCAGTTGAAAGAAAACGTCAGGAAAAGCTCTGCGAAAGCAGGGCTTTTCCTGTTTCAAAAGGGAAAGAGGTAAGTCTGATGCGTAATGTGTATGACTGCGTGGAGGCTTTTGGAAAACTGCTGGATAAAGAATACCATTTAGTGTTGGGAAGAAAAAATAAATCTGTTTTGCTACAGATAAATTTTGACAAAAAAGAGTGCTTTCATTTAATGGGACTCCAATATCTGACAGACAGACCAGAATTAGCCCATGACAGGGGAAAAAATTTGATGCAATAAAGGAACACAGGATAACGGCAGAACAGATCCAGTCGTCTGATCTGTATTACAGGATTGCAGACAGGGTAGATATGTTCCCGCTTCTGGAAAGCATGATTGACAGCAATGATACGATCTTTAAGTACAACCGGAAACTCAATGCTTATTCGGTTATTAAAGCGGATTATATTATGAAAAACAATGCAGAAGGGAGAAATACTTTTTTGTTCCTGACAGAGAACGGAGAGGAAGGAAGATATTTCTGCCGTTCATTTTTCCCGCAGGATAAAATGGATTATACAAAGAATCAGGCATCATGGACTTTGCTTTATAAGAAGAAAGTATCTCTTTCAACAGGAGAAGAAGAAATATTGTATGACAGGTTAAAAAAGTGAATAGGAGTAGCGGGGATCACAGCATCTAAGCCATAAACGGTTTAGGTGCTATTTTTGTACAAACGGAGAAATCCTTTCAATGCTGAAAATACCGCATGAAAACCTGTTCCAATTTGCGGAAAGTAATGGTAAAATATGAGTCATAGGAAAAACTGCCTGTGGCTCGTCAAAAAACGAAATTTTTTATTCCTTACTTGACACAAGCAGACCTTTACCAGTTTCACAATCCGTCTTTTTGTCCGAAATCCGGGGACGGCACAGTGGTATATGAGGCCATGCTGGAGGCCAGGGGCAGAGGGATGATCCGGCATATCGGCATCACGAACCATCGGCTGGCAGTGGCGCGGGAATCGAAATCAACAACTGTGCACGTATGTCCCTGCTGATCCGCCGTTCTCCGTCCAGGCAGCATCTGACGCCGAAGCGGCGGCAAAGATGAACAGGATCGCAGATTGTCTGCACTGCGGAAAATGTGCGGAAAAATGTCCCTACGGGCTGGATACGCCCGCACTGCTCCAAAAGAATTATGAGGATTATCAGAAAATACTCCAGGAGAATGATCTGGTATAATCTTTTCATATCATGGTAAAAAACACAGAACCACAGGCAGGAAAGGAAGGAAAGCATGCAGAAATATGTGATGGCATTGGATCAGGGAACCACCAGTTCCCGTTGTATATTGTTTGACAAAAAAGGAAAGATCTGCTCTATGGCGCAGAAAGAGTTCACACAGATTTACCCGCAGCCCGGCTGGGTGGAGCATAATCCGATGGAGATCTGGTCTTCCCAGCTGTCGGTGGCCATGGAGGCTATGGCCATTGTGGGGGCAAAGCCGGAGCAGATTGCCGGGATCGGTATCACCAATCAGCGGGAGACGACCATTGTGTGGAACAAAGAGACAGGAAAACCGGTGTACAATGCCATCGTCTGGCAGTGCCGTCGTACCGCTGACATGATCGCCGCCCTGTCGGAGGACGGGTTTGACAAGGTGATCCGGGAAAAGACGGGTCTGGTGCCGGACGCCTATTTCAGCGCTTCCAAGATAGCGTGGATACTGGAACATGTGCCGGGCGCGGCAGAGGATGCAAAAGCGGGCAGACTGCTGTTCGGCACAGTGGACACATGGCTGATCTGGATGCTCACAAAGGGCAGAGTTCATGTGACGGATTATACCAATGCGTCCCGGACAATGTTGTATGATATTCACCGCCTGTGCTGGGACGAAAGAATCCTGGAACGATTTGGGATTCCGGAGAGCATGCTTCCGGAGGTCAGGCCCTCCAGCTGCGTCTATGGATATACGGACAGCAGCATCCTGGGTGGGGAGATTCCCATCGCAGGAGCGGCGGGAGACCAGCAGTGCGCTCTGTTCGGGCAATGCTGTTTTGAACAGGGAGAGGTGAAAAATACATATGGGACGGGATGCTTTCTGCTGATGAATACAGGGAATAAGGCGATCGCTTCCCAAAACGGACTGATTACCACCATTGCCGCCGGTGTGGGGGAAGAGGTGGAATATGCCCTGGAGGGAAGCGTGTTTGTGGCAGGGGCTGCCGTCCAGTGGCTGAGGGACGGGATGCGGATGATCAAGGATGCGCCCCAGTCAGGGGAGTATGCCGCGCGCGTGCCGGATACAGAGGGGGTCTATGTGGTGCCTGCCTTTGCGGGAATGGGAGCGCCGTACTGGAATCAATATGCCAGAGGCACCGTTGTAGGGCTGACCAGAGGCTGCGGCAAGGAGCATTTTATCCGTGCCACCCTGGAATCTATCGCCTATCAGACTGCGGATGTGCTTGCGGCCATGGAACAGGACGCCGGGATCCGTTTAAGGAGTCTGAAAGTGGACGGGGGCGCCAGCGCCAACGATTTCCTGATGCAGTTCCAGGCGGATATACTGCAGACACAGGTGCATCGTCCGGAATGCATTGAGACTACCGCCCTGGGGGCGGCTTATCTGGCGGGACTGGCGGTGGGATACTGGCAGGATCGGAATGAAATCCGGGAGAACTGGATGCTGGGAGCATCCTTTGCGCCGCGGATGGAAGAGGGGCATGCACAAAAGCTGCTGAAAGGGTGGAAAAGGGCGGTAAGATGCGCACTGGCCTGGGCTGAGGACGAATAGAAGACCAAGGGGAGGCTGTCGGGAATGACAAACGAAGTGCAGATGAGCATACAGGAAAACGCACAAAAGAACATACAGGAGAACATGCAAAAAGGCGCGCAGGGGAATGTACAAAAGAACGGCAGGGTCAGCGCAGCATTTATCGTGCTGCTGTGCATGCTTCCGGCAGTGAATGTACTCAATATGCTGATCAATATATTTTCCCTGATCTATCGGTATATGATGTATCCGCAGCTGCCGATGACGGACATTGTATCCCTGCTGACTTCTGCCGCAAAAACCGTTGGCGTATGGTGCGTGGGGCTTCTTCCCGTGATCGTGCTGACTGTGATGCGGAAGATTGATCCCATGCGCATCCGTGTGCGGGATGTGATTATGTGGGGGATATGGTGCCTGTCAGGATTAAGTATTTTTCATACGATTACACAAACGATTATGGCACGGTATGGTTCTTATGTCCTCGTAAGTTATTTAATGGCTGTAAACATAAAGGAAAAACTGTCCGTTTCGTGGCTGTGGCCGTGGCTGCTGCTGCTTCTTTTTCTCCTTGTCCGAAGCGGAACGCTGCGTCCCTCAAAGATCAAATTTTTTGTTACGGCGGGAGTTTTGGCGGTATGGTCGCTGGTTCTGTTGATTCTGATTTCTTTTCTGTTGGGTGGAGCGCCGCAGGCCGGTTCCGGTGCGGAACATATCACAGATCTTCTGCGCAGCTGGCTGCTGGGGCAATGGACGGGGTTTCCGGAGACGACATTTGCGTATGCCGGACAATATCTGCAGGTGTGGGCGTGCTTTGCATGGCTGCAGTGTCTGGTGGAAATATGGTTTGCCGCGGTGTACGGGGAGGAAAAGATCAGATGGAGCGGTCTTGCCTTTGTGTTGGGGCTTCCGCTTTTTACCCTTGCCATGACATTTGTGAATCTGATTATCTTTCAGATGTCGCTGTCGTCTTATCCCCTGGCGACTGGCGCCAGCGCCGTGATCGGCTGTATCGCATTGATCATAATATACATTGTGGGAAAAATCCGCAGTCAGGCGCATACCTGACCGCGGATCGGAAAGAGTCGGAAAGAAGTCAGTCGGTAAACAGATTGACCCAGTAATACATTCCATTATTGTAGTAGCATGCGACGGCGGCTTTTGTATAGCTGCCGTTTAGCATATTCTTTCGGTGCCCCTCGCTTTCATACCAGCCGAGAGCCACGCCCTCGCCCGTGGTGTAGAGAAAATTGCCATAGGCAATGTTTTCCGCCGCTGCCCTGTAGGGAATGCCGTTCTCCCGAAGCACGGTGTAAAAACCGGAGGCGTCAGGCCGGTTGTGTCCGTAACAGGTGGTAATCTCTGCCGCGCGGATCTTTGCCGCCGCATAGATGGGATCACTCCAGGCCAGTTCTGCCGCGCCATGGGCGGCTCTGTACTGATTGACGGCGCGGAAAGCATCCTGCGCAAGTGTTTCCATATACTGCGCTCCAAAGATATCGATGATCTGATCCGGATTTTCCGCGGCGGCAGTATGTTCCGAAATAAGCTGTTCATCGTATGCCGCGCTGCGCCCTTCCGCGATTCCGCAATTGACATAATGCTGAATATAGGCGTCCCAGTCGTCGCCGAAAGCGTCCTCCAGATCCTGGTAGCGCGCCCGGTATGCTCTCACATCAAGAGTGGGACTGCCCTGTCTGCCCTCCGCAATGCCATGCTGCAGATAGTGATTGTAAAGGGCGTCTCTGTCATTGCCGAACACCGCCTGGAGATCCGCATAGGCGGATGCATAATAGTCGGCGTCAAAGATGCCGCCCTCCGGCGCCGCTGCGGAAACATGCAGACTGCCGCAGGATACAAGCGTCATAGCCGCAAAAGCGGCCGCTGTTTTTTTGAATTTCATTGAAATCCCTCCTTGTTTAACTAAAATCATCGCATTTCCAGCATCAGACGCTGTTTCACCTGTCTGGCATAGGAACGGCTGATGGGGATGGCAATCTCCCCCGGCAGTATGATCTGGCTGCCGGAATATTTCCGGATCATTCTTTTATTGACAAGAAAACTCCTGTGACAGCGCAGAAACGGTTCGCCGAGCTGCACCTCTGCATGGTCCAGAGTGTCATAGAAACGATATTCATTTTCCAGGGTTACAAGGCGCAGAGTCCTGATATTGCTCTCCAGATACAGGATCCTGCGCCTGTCTACACGCAGGGTTTCGCCTCCCGCCTGAAAGGTATATTCTGTGTCGGAAAGTTCCCGGCGGATATCGGCCAGGACGCCGGGCAGTTTTTCCGGTATCTGGTTTTTGAGCAGATAGCGGAATGCCCTGACCTCATAACCGGTCTGAACATAGTCGATAAAACCTGTGACATAGACGATGAGGCCGTTTTCTCCGCGCTCCCGCAGCTTTCGTCCTGTCCGAATGCCGTCGTCCGTGCCCTGCCGCGTCTGAATGTCCAGAAAAAACACATCAGCTGCTGCGCCGTTTTCAACGGCTTCGATCAGCTGCCGGCCGTCCGAATATTCCGATATGTCCGCGTCATAATTGTGGACAAAACTGTCTTCTGCTATTTTCTCCCGAAGGATTTGTCTGTATAAGGGTTCATCATCACATATGGCAATCCGCATACAAATTCTCCTGAGTTTCGTTTCCGGTAAGCATTTTTCCGATTTCGCGCATTGTGCCGCGGTCTGCTTTACAGACCTTTCTGTCGTAGGTATACAGTCCGTTGGTTTCATCCTCCACATCGGAAAGCTGTGTGTAGATACAGCCGCACACGCCGTCTGTCACTGCGGGAAAGACGGTTTTTTCATAAAATTCTTTGATCCGCAGGGTCAGTTCCGCACTGCTCAGGCAGTCTCCGTATCCATACCGGGCATGCTTTGAGTATATATGTTCCGGTACGCCGAGAGAATATCCGCCGCATTCGGAGATCAGAACGGGCGCGGCGTTGCGCGAGGGTGTTTTCAGGCTGTGAAAATAGATATGCTGGCTGTCAAAGTCGCTTGTATCCCCCGGAAACCACCCGGAGGCGGTGTCGTAGAGTCTTGTGCCGTCAAGCTGCTTTGCCAGTTCATACATGGCGCTGCCGTCAAATTGTCCCCAGCCTTCGTTGAAGATGGTGTAGGAGACGACGCAGGGGTGATTGCGCAGGTGCAGAATGGTATCCGTCATGTGGCTGACAAAGAAATCCTTGCGCTTTCTGCTGCCCAGAAGTCTGCCGCCCTTACCTCTGTAAAAACCCAGCGTGGGCAGTGCGGTGTCCATGAGCCAGGAGTAGGAGCCGTTGTTTACCATATCCTGCATTACCAGCATGCCATGCAGATCGCAGTAATAGTAAAACCACTCCGGTTCGATCTTGATATGTTTTCTCAGCATGTTAAAGCCCAGATCTTTCATGCGCAGGATATCCCGCTCATATTCCTCCTCACAGGCGGGGAGATATATGCCGTCGCAGAAATATCCCTGATCCAGCACACCGTGCAGAAAGACCGGTTTTCCGTTGAGGCAGACTCTTGGGTGACCGTCGATATTTTCGGCGGTAACAGTTCTGAGACCGAAGTAGGAGGAAACATTGTCCTGTCCCATTGTCGCCGTAAACTCGTACAGAAAAGGAGTCTCCGTGGTCCACAGCACAGGCTGATAGGCACTTCCGTCCGCCAGTATGATATGAGAAAGGTCGATTTCCAGAGTGTTGTCCCTGCTCTGTGCGGTGTAGGTACTGCCGTCGTGGAGGGTGACAGTGACAGAGAGAGGAAACGGTTTGTCAGAAACTGCTTTGTCGGAAACTGTTTCTCCACCGGGAATCGCACAGATCCGCACTTTTTTGGTATCCGCATGGATCTTCAGTTTCTCAATATAGGTCTGCGGAACGCATTCCAGCCACACGCTCTGCCAGATGCCGCTGATCGGTGTATACCACATGCCGCCCCTGGCTTTTCTCTGTTTTCCATAGGGGTAGCGGGCGGACAGAGTGTCCGTCACCCGGACGGTCAGACGGTTTTCTCCCTCCGTGACATGATCTGTGATATCAAAAGTAAAGGGAAGGTAGCCGCCCTCATGTCTGCCCAGAGAGCAGCCGTTTACAGACACCTCCGCGATCTGGTCAACAGCTCCAAAATGCAGCAGAATCCGTTCGCTGGAGCTGCAAAACTCCAGGGGCAGAGTAAAGACTCTGCTGTACTCCGAATGAGCGCCCACATGTCCCTGATATCCGGACAGAAGCGACTGCGGAGGGAAAGGAATCAGAATATCCTGTCCGTTCATCTGCCAGTTTCCGTTGAGGCTGTAAAAATTCTGCCTGCGCATCTGCGGACGGGGATAATGGTTCCAGGGAATCTCCGTCTCCGCTCTGCTTTGCAGTTTTTCACCGGCCTGGCTGAGCAGAGAGTGATGGCTGTGGCGCATGCTTCCGAAAATGAAAAACAGAATAAACAGCAGCAGGACGGCCACAGCCAGTGCTGCCAGATAGATATTTTGATTGGGCAGGAAAGAGGTGGTTCCGTCGGAATTGACAATCTGTTCGGCATTTTGCAGAACAGCCGCCCCGATGGCCGGACCCGCAATCCCCGGTATAAGCACCTGGCCGATGATACGGATGCCCTGAAACTGACCGGCTTTGTTTTCCGGGATGGACTGCCGGATCATGGCGCCGAAAACTGCCATACCGGTGAGGTAGCCGATCATCATCAGGAGCGAGCCGATAAAGACCACTCCCGTACCGGTTCCGGTATACAGCATGACATAGCCTGCCATCAGAAACAGCAGAGCGGGAACCACGGAGGATTTAAATCCCAGCAGGTCGTACAGCTTTCCGTAAAATGCCGTGGCGACGGCGGCCAGCACGATGGCGGGAGCCAGGATCAGCACATAATTGTCCATACCCAGAGTTTTTTCATAGTACAGAATCAAATAGGGCATGAATGTGTTGATGGAGATGCCGAAGACGGCAAAGGCCCCGATGACTGCATACAGCATGGGGTTTTCTTTTATGACAGACAAGCGGAAACTGTAACCGAGATTTTTCCAGTAGCTGCGCTTTTCTTCCGGTTTTGCCGTCTCTTTTTCTTCTATCAGAAAGATGCCGGATATGCCAATGAGCAGAACGGCTGCGCCCACAATCAGATAGATGGCCGTCCAGCTGTCCGCCTGGTCCAGGTCAAAGGCGGAGAAGCCTCCGAAAACTACCAGGATGGCCATCAGCGGCATCATGGAGTTGATTCCCTCGATTTTTCCGCGGTTGTTGCCGTCGCCCCAGTCAGTCATCCATGCATTAAAGCTGGCGTCGTTGGCGGAGGAGCCGAGAAAGGTCATGACGCAGTCCAAAAGGATCACCAGCGTGACGCCCAGCGAGGAAGCCTGCAGGGCGCTTCCTGTCAGGGGCGTCAGCACATCCACCCGGATCAGGGAAAAAGCCAGGATGGAAACGCCCCAGGCAATATAGCCGCCGCAGATCAGAATTTTCCGCCTGCCGATATAATCCGTAAAAGCCCCCACCAGTATGGTGGTAGCGGTGGCGGCCACAGAACTGGCTCCCACCATCAGAGAGATATCCGATGCGGAGGCATGGAACATTTTGTAGATAAATATGTTGAGATACATATTTTCTACCACCCACGCGACCTGCCCCATCAGACTGAAAATAACCAATGCGGTCCAGAATTTACCTGTAAGACGTTTTTTCATTATAATAACCATGCCTTTCTGCAGCCCGTAAATTTGATGCCGTCTCCGGCGGTTTCATCAAGGGTTTTCTTAAACATAAGGATGACACGCAGAGCGTGACATCCGTTGTTTTTCTGCCCGGTATAAACTGTCCAGATGACAGCCGGACGCATATGCCTGTTCCAGGAATTGTTCCGGATCTTCGCCATAATAGGAGAGTTCCAGCAGGAGGGGCCCCTGATAAGCGGATCTGGCCAGCAATTTTGTTACCGGCTCCCAGCAAATGGAGCCTTCCCCGGGAATCTGATGAAGGTCGCCTTTGCCGTCGTTGTCGTGCATATGGACGGCGAACAGCCGGCTGCTGTAGGCGCGCAGCACATCCGGCGACCGATCCTGCCAGATCATGTTTGCGTGTCCCGTGTCATAGCACAGGCCCAGAAATTCGGCCGGATATCTGGCAAACAGGAGGTCCCATGCTTCCAGCATATCTTCGCCGGGCATGTCAAACAGATTTTCCAGGCAGATCTTTACGCCCTTGTGCATACAATACGGCATCAGTTCATCCATGGATCTGTATACGCATGTGTAGAAATTTTCTTTTGCCTCAGGCTGCTGCCGTATGGTACGGTGCGGCACATACAGATGCAGCACGATTTCCCCGGCTCCTAAAGCAGCCGCCAGATCCACGCGGTTTTTGATCAGATCCACACCGGCTCTGCGGTTGTATTCCCAGTCGGAGGTATAATCTTTCCGATAATGTTTTTCCCGCACATTTATATCTCTGGCGGAGCCCTTTGTGGCGTGCAGGCCCTTTGATTTCAGGCCATAAATTTCCATCCATTCTCTGATCTGATCCATCTCATATGGGGAATAAATGTAGTCCCCGTCCCACTCGTGGCACCAGTGGATGTGTGTGAAACCGGCCCCCGCTATTTTGGCGAGATCGTCTTTCAGGCACTCCAGCTGGGTGCTTTCGTCTTTGAAATCCGTATTGATGGCAAGTTCTGTTCTGCTCATTTTATGCCTCCTTATGTCGTTGTCAGACTATTGTAGCATAAAGCAAGGCATTTTGACAGTGGTATGAAAGCTTTTGAACGGAATTTAACCAGTGCGAAACGGAGAACTATGGAAGATTTCCGGATTGCACGGGAAAGATATATAGATTATGATAATAGCGAGTGAATCCGGGTAATACGAAAAGAATTAAAATGGAAAGCCTGCCGGGGCGGGCGGAAAGGCATAAAATGCAGATTATCGGCTTGATCATAACGGTTCTGATGTCGCTGTACGCGGCGCACATGCAGAGACAGCGCGGCGCGGCAAAGGCATGGGGTATGGGAACGGGTTTTTTGACTGTGGGAGTTTATCTGGACAGTCTCTTTTTTCTGATTATCGGACACGGGGCGGGGGGAAATGCCGTTCTGCAGAAACTGCTGTGGCCGGAACGGATGCGGGACCGGATTGTCTGGGGAATCGGTCTGTTTGTCTCAAAGGGCATTCTGACGGCGGCCCTGCTTGCGGCAGCGGCAGCGCGGGAGCAGGAACCGGATGAGAGTCCGCAAGGATCTGCGGGGGATCTGCAGAGCGGGGCGGAAAGCGGCTGGGACTATCTGGACGGGCTGACTGTGGGAATCAATCTGTTTTTTCTTCTGCTGGCAGCCTTTGATATGAACGGGTATTTTACATTGCGGACGCAGGGCCGGGATGGAGGAATGGGAGCGGTATTGATCCGGTCGCTGTTTCTGGCAATTCTGCTGTCTTATTATGCCTCTCTGCATCTGCACAGAAAAAAACAGCGTCTGAAAAGGGAACGTCAGGAGGCTGATGCGAGAAAACATGAGGCGGAAATTTATCTGGAAAGTGTGGAAAATCATTACCAGCGCACAAGGGAACTGTGGCATGATCTGAGAAACCATATCAGTCTGCTGCGTCTGTTTCTGCAGGAGGAAAAGTATGAGCAGATGGCGGATTACCTGCGGATTTTCGGGGAGGATGCGGAGAGTCTTGCGCTGCCCGTAAAAAGCGGAAACACGGTGGTGGACGCACTGCTGGCGGACAAGACCGCCAGGGCAAAGAGAGACGGCGCGGCAGTGGAACTGTCCCTCTGCGATCTGTCGGATCTGCGGCTGCGTCCGGACGAAATCTGCGGCCTGCTGGGAAATCTGCTGGACAATGCGCTGGAGGCAAACAGGAGGGCGGAAAGCGGGCGATTTCTTGCGATAGAATGTGAAAACCGGGAAACCTATTGCTATATACGGATTCGGAATGCCGACGGCGGGCAGCCGGGAAACATAAAAAAGGATCGGAAAAATCAGGTGGGACATGGGCTTGGTCTGCGCAGCGCGCAGCGTATTGCCCATGGCTGCGGCGGGGAACTGGCTGTGGAGCGCGGGGCAGGCTGCTTTACCGCGGTGGTGCGGCTGCCCAGAGACAGAATGATTTCTTCTTAGCGACGCGGCAGCCTGGGTGAATTTTTCTGATAATTGAGTCGAATATAGACGAAAGTTTGTCGGATTTGATTAAAAAAAACTGGCTATTCATGTCATCTCGTAATATAATATAAATAATAGCGGTGTTTATATAGGTTAATATTTATGATAATTAGTGAAAAGCTGCCGCTGTGGGGCTCATAACCCTGTTGGCGACTTTTACAGAAAGGCGGATTATAACAATGAATATCTCACAAGTATTACAGTTTGAGGGACCTCTTGATTCATTAGTATGGAAAAATCCTATAGAGGATTTTAATACAACATCCCAACTGATTGTAGACGAAACACATGAGGCTTTACTGGTTGTTAACGGAAATGCCTGTGATTTGTTTGGACCAGGCAGGCATACATTAGAGACTCCCAATATTCCACTGGTAAAAAGAATTATCAATATTCCTACAAATGGACAAACATCGTTTCCCTGTAAGGTCTTCTTTATTAACAAGGTTCATCAAATGGATATTACCTGGGGAATCCCTGGGGAAATCACTTTAAATGATCCGGTTTATGACATTTTTTTGCATGTGGGAATGTGCGGAAATTTGAACTTTCAGGTTGAAGATTCCAGGAAATTCATGCTGAAAATGGTTGGATTCAGAGATGTCTTTGCGCCAGATGAAATGGTTTCAAAATTCAGAGGTATCATTAAGCAGTATGTAAAGTCTTATATTTCAAAGATCATGAATGTCGGTAAGGTGAGTTATTTTGACATGAATGAGAATTTGTTTGAAGTTTCCGGGGTTGTAAAAGAACAGTTAACGCCGATTTTTGGCGAATATGGAGTCAGTGTTCTCCAATTCAATATTGAGTCCATAACGGTGCCGGATGAAGACTTTGAAGCTGTCAAAAGGGCGAAAGAGGCAAGAGCCTCACGTATTATTCAGGGCTATACATGGCAGGAAGAAAGACAGATGGATATTGCTCAGACATATGCAGGAAATGAAGGAACTATGGGAAACATTGGGGGAGCAGTGGGCGGATTTATGATGGGCGGCGCGTTCGGCGGAAGTGTTGCAGATATGGCAAGAAACGCATTGAGTCCGGAGCGTATTCCTGCCGATAATCCGCCGAGAGATTTGCGGAATGTAGCGTCATCTGTAGACAGCAGATCTTTAAAGCCGTTTGATGTAGCTGGATTTATGGCAAATTACGCAGATAATAATGGCAGATGGGAAACTCCAAAATGTAATGATATGCAGAATGCTATGCCAGTGCAGCAGGAAGTCAATTCCGGTGGAAGCTTCTGTATAAAATGCGGCAACAGCCTGCTGCCGGATATGGTATTTTGCCCCAGGTGCGGAACCAGACAGGCGAGGGAATGTCCTAATTGTCATACTCAGTTAATGCCGGACGCTGCCTTTTGCCATAAATGCGGAACACCTTGTTAAATATTGATTTCATAGGAGATGGGAAAGATGGAACGGAAACAAAAAAATATACTACTGTCGGCTGCGGTTTATCTGGTTATTTTTATAGTTTATAATCTGATTGTTTTTATGGTGTTTAAAAACTATAATGATGTGTTTTGGATTAGTTACGGATTTATGATTGCCGCTTTTCTGCTTCATATTCTTTGTGTTTTTTTAATCTTTAAAAATACAAGTGTGAAAGCGGTATTCTTTGGAATCCCCTTATTATCATTTTCCGTCTATTTTGTGTGCGCTGAGTTTTTCTGCAGTTTTGTATTTATGATATTTAAAACAATGGCGAATGCAAAGCTTGCGTTAACTATTCAGGCATTATTATTATGTGCGTTTATCATTATAGCCATTATCTCCATAATGGCGCGTGATACGGTACAGAGTGTTAATGATAAAATAAAAGGAAATGTAAGTTTTATCAAAGGACTGAATGTTGATGTGGAGATGCTTATGCAGAGGAGCACGGCACCGGATGTAACTGCATCGCTGAAAAAACTGTCGGAGACAATTAAGTATTCGGATCCTATGAGCAATTCAATTGTAGCCGTTCAGGAACAAATGATTATGCAGTATATGACAGAACTGAGAAGTGCATTTGATGCAGGCGATATGGCGCTGGTTAAGGATATCTGTGGGAAGATTGAGCTTTTATTTATAGAGAGAAACAAAAAATTGATGGTATCAAAGTAAGAGGTGACTTGTAATGGCGGTGAATTTTATTGCCAGAAAATGTGCGTGTGGCGGGAAATTGGAGTTTGACGCCAGCAGAAAAATCTGGATATGCAAGTACTGTGGAACAATTGTAGAAAGAGAAGCAACCTTTGATAAAATTCACGTGGATGGAATTGAGGGAATTGGCGATGTTGTAAGGCAGACATTGTTGGATGTTGCCAATCAAAAAATGGATAGCGCACTAAGAAATCTTGAAGACTGCGAAAGAAAAGATCATAAGCATATCGGAACCTTATTGGCACATATTAGTTACAATTTATCTGTTATTTCTTTAGCAAAATCACAAAATGAAGCACGCATTAGCTTTGACAAGGTAAAAATATACACAAAAAGATTACAGGAAGAGTATCCCGACATTGCTGAGGATGAGATTAACTTATACGAGTCTTTTGGGGATACTGCTGCAGATGTGTATGCAAATCTGATGGTCGTGTTTGATACCATTGGCGAACAGGGCAGATCTGAGTATATTTCTGCAAAACTAAGACCGGAAGAAGTATTTTCTGCTTATGCGAATAAGGCTTTGCTTCGAATTTCCATAAAAAACGGGAAATATGATGTTGTGGATAAAATTGTCAATAATATCAGTCATGTTGACAGAGTGAGTGCAATGCAGGAAGTGCTGGATAAATATCCGGACAGAAATGAAAAGAGAGAGTTGATTGTAAAACTGTTTGATGTGTCAGCAGCGGAAAAAGCAGGAAAAAGATACTTTGAAAGTTACTTTGCAGACACAACGGATTCACCGGCGACGCGTGCACAGGTTGTTACGTTATTGAATAGCACGGATATCCATTGCAGCGCAGATATGATAGTGAAGGCTGCAGGGGAGAAGGTGGACAGCTATCAGAATGCAAGAATATTGTTTGATGCAATTTACAGTGTGAAAATAAGCGATCAGGAGACGGAGATGATTCTGGCGTTTTGCCTGGCTGTCAGCAAAAGTTATGATGTTCAATCAGCATTTTTTGACACGCTGATTGATAAAAAAGTTTTTTTCTTACTGGACGGCAAGTTTGTAATTTCTTTTTTGTATACTTCTTCCTTTTCAATTGATAAGAAAGTGGAATTACTGAATAAGATGCTTTCTTTCCAAATTGACAGTAAGGATCTTGATGAAATATGTAACTATTATTTAAACGATAATGATGATGATTCAGAACAGCGAGTGAAAATTTTGGAAGTATTGCTTGCGGAAGGAGTGCCTGTATCGGCTGATACAGTAAGGAATTATGTTATTCGTACAAATCTGGATGCGGGCAATAAAAAGAGGATTATTGAGCGGATTTTTGCTACTGGGATCAATAAGAACTTTTTGGGAAATCTGTTGTCTGAATATATTCTGAATTCGTCAGACAGTATGGAACAAAAGGAAACGATCATACAGTACTTATTAGAGCAGGGATTTAAGGTTGATCCGGATACTCTTGCAAAATATGTTGCGTCAGATGAAAACAGCGATGTAAAGCTGCTGAGGATCAAACAGATGATAGCAAACGGAACAGTTGTCAGAGCAGGTACGCTGGATACATACATCTTGTCAATAGGCAGGCCTGATGATTTTTCGGAGGATATTTTTAATGTGCTGACAGCAAACGGCTATATGATAGGTTTTCAGGCCTATGCCAAATTTGTGTTGGAATGCAGGGATACAGATAAAGTCAGACATGGTGAAAAGCTCGCAGGTGCGTTAAACTGTGATTTGGGAAGCCAGAGAATCGTAATAAGTCATCTCGGAGGAAGTGTTAATTGTAATATTGCCCAGGCTTATATATTAAATGCAGGCGATGGGTACGATATTGCCAGGCAGCTGCTGCAGCAGATGATGGGGAAAGGAGTAAAACTGAATGCAGAAATACTGTTGAGCAGCGGTCGTCTTAAGTTTAAAAAATATGTCGGTGAAAATAAAAATATGTTATCGCCATTGACGCTTCAATTATGTGAGGAAAACAGGATGTTTTCTTTGTTTTAGATTTCTACCTGAACGCATTAGGATAAAAAAGGGAGTATATTAAATGACTGAAGAAGAAGCAAGGGCTGAAGCCGCCGAAGCCGAGCAGCTGTTGAGGGAGATTGCTCAATTGCAGAGGAAGATTGAATGGGCAATTGTAGAAAATCGGAATTTGCAGGATGAACTTGATACATTGGTACAAAACATTGAAGTCCTTACCCAGAATGCCGGACAAATGGGTGATGAAGTAAATGCATCTATGGAATACATAAAAAATCGGGTGTCTGAGGCGGACGTAAGTACCGCGGAATTGTTTGCTTTGATAGACGATCTGACAAGTTCTTATTTTACGTTTAAGAATTTAAGTTCAGCATCCAAGAATGTGACGCAGTATACCGACGAATATTTCACTAAGTTCAAGTTTTTTAATGAATTAAGAAGGATTTCTCTGGGATATATAATTGGATTAGACGCGCATATCTGTTCAGATGAAGTTATGAAAAAAAAGGTGGAAAAGGTATATTTGCAAAATACCGAATACTGGTTAGCGTATGCAATTATGTCTGTGATGTTGTGGGCGAGTGACGAAGAAGAAGCCGCCAAACGGGCCATGTCAAAGGCACTTTCAATGGATTATTTTAGCAGTTCGCTCTTTTATTTGCTGATAAATCTCCGGTTTACGCGGGTAGATGCAGCAAAAAAATGGTATTTGTCCTACCTGGACCGGGTAGATACGGAAAAACTCGGGAATGAGTGGCAGTATCTGCTTCAGGCGTACTTGCTCGGTGTTTTTGGGGTGGACAAAGAATTTAACAGTTTAGTAAATGAATGCTTCACGAGTATGCTTCAGAAGATGGAAAGTATGCATCCAGACTACGGCAATAAGGTTGCGTACAGAACTCTTGCATTCTCAAATAAGTACATTCACGTTACATCTAACGAATTTGAGACGCTTCGCAGGAACTGTACGGAATACGAACAGCTTAAGCTGCTCTTATCTGCTGCGGAAAAAAATGAAATATTAGCGGTTCATTTTCAAGGAGTGTTGGAAAGGGACAGTCAGATTGAGACAGATATGTTCCAGAGGATAGAAAATATTCTGTATGATTTGATTAACGCTTATGATCGTGAGGAACTTAAAGTAATAAAAAATAGAAGATACAATGAAATGATTATTAAGGCAAAAGGGGATTTGGGACAGGCTCAGCAGTTCTATAATTTGGAATTTCCCGATAAGGTAACAACGACTTCGCTGGATGATTTACTTTTTGACTGGGCATTTGAAGAAGATGCTCTGCAGGTTAATATTACAGTAAAGAAATTTGCTGTTTCATATCTGAAAAAATGGATTTCAAAAGGTTTTTCTGCATTTGGAGATGAATACCGCAGAGAGGAGAAAGAGAAGTATAATATTGCTATAGACGGATGGCAGAAAGAATGTTCAGAAGATTCGTATCCGGAGGCAAAAGCGGAATTAGAGAAATTCTATAATAAAAATCGTGTATTTGATATAATGAAAGACAGCTATGTCATGATATTTACAGGCATGGTCATAGCCGCCATTGTTGTTCTTGGAATCACTGCATTTTTCTTTAACAAGATTGCACTTGTGATTGGTATTTTGCTTGGTGTTGTCGGAGGATTTTTGTTGTGGAGAAGAACCTCCGATATGCAGAGTATATTGCGGACAAAGCGAGAACATGGATTTCAGGTTTTAAAAAAAGCTTTGGATGAACTTAGACTGTGGCGTGATATCTATAAACGGGAAGATGCCAAAAATGAGGCCCTTGTAAATCTATTTGAAAATATAGAATTTTAACGGAGGAGAAAAAATGGCGGGTTCATCTTATTATGCGGTCAATAATTTGAATGAAACGATTGGCTCATTTAAATCAAAAGTAGATGTGAAAATCAATTCTGTAAATGCATCTACGAACAGCATCAGGAAAACAACAGATAAGATTTATGACAGCATAAGCAAATTCAAACAGGATATGATTCAAAATGAGGAGAAACAGCTGGCTCATGAGAACATATTGCGTATAGATCAAATTTTAAAAGAACAGTTTGGCGACCATGATGCGATAAGAAAAACAGTGATGGGGGTTGTTAAGGATTTTGATATTAACCTTGTGAGAAACAGCACAATACAGGAAATATCAGAGGAGTTGTGGATTACCAGTTCCAGGTACTGGCTGTCATATGCATTATTGTCTATTACAGCATGGATTAATGATTATAAGGAGGTTGCAGCGAATGCTCTTTCCGAGTGCATGCGCAGGGATCCTGTAAAGACTACTCTGTTCTTCTGTCTGTTTAATTTGAGGTTTGGCAGAAATGCAGTAGCAAAAAAGTGGTTCTTTGAGTATCTGAAAACAATCAATCCAACTAAAGTACAGCATGAGACCGCGATTCTGCTGCAGGCATATTTAAACGGACTGTTTGGGACGGATAAAGAATTGGAAAATGATGTAAACAATGTAATCAGAGCGTGGATTTCTGAACTTAACTCAGACCAGACGGTTGCAGCCGAGTTGACCCATTCTTATGAAAAATATATTCAGTTGATGCCTGCGGACAGGCAGCGCAGCTATGCAGCCCTGTCACAGACATGTTCCAATTATGGAGTAATTCAGCAGTCTTGTGCAAATGTGTCAAAATATCAGAAACTTTTGTCGGTCATTGAAGCTATGGACGTGGAACTGGAGGAACAGACAGTATCAAATTATAACAGCAGAGTTGATGCGATATTATTAAATCTCATCTCTAATTATGATGAGGAAGAATTGGATTTGAAGAATCAACAGGCATATTTTAATTTTGTCATTGAAAATAATGGACAGATTGCGGCGGCGGAAGCACAGTATGCTGAGTATCAAAGTATTCAAAACGAGAGTTTCAATATTGGAAAACAAATGGTTAAATGGGCAGTATATGATGATTCCCAACAAACAAATATTCATGTGAGGAAATTTGGGCTGCAGAATACTAAGGTGTGGTTTAAAAATGCGATTGAGAGTTGGTCATTAATGCTGCAGGGCTCTCTGCCGCTTGATTTCCCATTATCCATAGATACCTGGACAGGGGTGTCTAACGGTGAAGATCAGGATGAACAGATCAACAATATGAAACAATATTATAATAATAATAAATTTCAGCTGATGTATGTAAATACGCCTAATATTGTTGCACT
>JAAVAG010000134.1 GCA_014804185.1 Lachnospiraceae bacterium | reverse complement strand
TTCAACCTTTTCACCAGACTTTTCACTGTGCCGCTTGAACCGGGGGCATGCGGATCTTCTATATCATTTTCTTTCCGCCATTGTCCTGCAATCCAGGTACGTTATCTCTTATTTGCCTTTACCAGAAAATATAGTTCCGTGATATCCTCAAGCTGCTCCTCCAGATAGCCGCTGATGCAAAATCCCGCGGCCAGCAGTCCGCCCAGATATTCCTCCATGGTATGACCAAACTCAATCCACTCTCCCTGACCGTCATGTTCATAGGATCTGTACGGCATACGATTGCATGCTTTATAATAACCGCCTTCCTCCACCCAGTCGCACAGGTAAACCACGGGAGCCGGAGCCGCCAGGATGATGCAGCCGCCTTTTTTCAAAACACGGCTGCACTCCTGAAATACCACGGAAACATCCGGTACATACATCAGGGACGCCGGATTCACAATCATGTCAAAGGTATTGTCCGCAAAGCATTCCATACTGCACATGTTGCCGTGCACACACCTGATATCCAGACCATATTTTTCCGCCATCTGCCTGTCTTTCTCCAGCATTTTCTCCGACAGGTCGATCACCGTTACATCCGCACCCGCCATGGAAAGTATGGGCGCCTGCTGCCCTCCCGCTCCCGCAAGGCAGAGAATTTTCAGTCCTTTCACAGAGGAGGGCAGCCAGTCCTCCGGAATTTTCCTTGTCTGCGTCAGGTGCAGATCGATCTTTCCGTTCTTCGCACTCTGCATCTCCTCATCGGAAACGCACTGCGACCAGAGGACGTCCTGCTCCACCAGGTGATCTATGTTTTTTTCCACTCTTTCAAAAATCCGTTTCATTTGCATGCCTCCTTGGAATAATCTCCCCAAAAACTTGACCTCTGTAAGTCAAATCCTTTATAATGGATTTCAGAATAACTAAAATGTGAGGTAACATATATGCGCCATCCGATTTGATACACACAAAAAGTCTCATACATGCCATGGCTGTCAATTACATGGCCTTTTTGTTGTGTTCAAATAGCTTATAAAGGATGGTGTTTTCATGAAAAGAAATCTTTTTCTTATGTATGCCATATCCTTTTTTCAGGGTATGGTTTTTTACTCGTCAATCGCCACATTGTACCGTCAGGCAGCGGGGCTTTCTGTTTTTCAGATCTCGCTGATAGAAAGTATCTCACTGGCCCTTTCTCTTGTCTTTGAGATCCCGTGGGGCATTCTGGCGGACCGCATCGGCTACAGACGAACGATGATCGTCTGCAACATTCTGTTTTTTATCTCCAAGATCATTTTCTGGCAGTCACAGAATTTTGCAGGTTTCCTCTCGGAAAGGGTGCTGCTTGCCGTGGTGCTTTCCGGCCTTTCAGGAGTAGACACAAGTATCCTGTATTTATCCTGCAGCAACAGGGATTCTCAGCGCACTTTCGGAATTTTTGACAGCTGCGGAACGGCCGGAATTTTGTCCTCCGCCGTCATATATCTGATCTTTATCGGGGAAAATTACCGGACAGCCGCCTTTTTGACCATTGTCAGTTACGGCATTGCGGCAGTCCTGAGTTTCGGACTGCGGGAGGTGAAAGACGCTGAAAGAGAAAAACCGGCATCCGTCAGACATTCGCTTAGCATTCTGAAAGAAACTCTTTTGAACCGGCGTCTGTTTCTCTTGATCATTGCCGTCTCGTTTTTCAGTGAAGTCAATCAGACCATCACCGTGTTTTTCAATCAGCTTCAATACACAAAGGCAGGGATGTCAGTCAGACTGATCTCCGGCATCTATATTTTCATCACATTTTCCGGCCTGATCAGCGTATTTTCCGCCCCTCTCACGAAAAAACTGAATCCCCGTTTTTTCGGGGCTCTCCTTTTTGTCATCTGCAGTCTATCCTGCCTGATGCTGGCCTGTACGAAAGCCCCTCTTGTCTCGATCTTCGGCGTTTTCCTGGTCAGCGTCAGTTACAGACTGATGTCCCCGCTGGGAACAGAACTGCAAAATAAGGCAATCACAACGACTGACCGCGCAACCGCGCTCAGTATGAATTCATTGATCGGCAGTTTATTGGCGATCATTACAAATCTTGTCTTCGGAAAACTGGCCGATCTGGATCTGAGCGCCGCAATGTGCTTCGGCGGATTTCTCTGTATGTTCGGGATGATTCTGTATCTGATCAGCCTGAAGTCTTTTAGCCGCAGACAGGCGACAACAAATCAATAATATCGGTTTGCTTGAGGGAGACTGTGACCTATTGGTCCCAGACTGTGACCTATTGGTCACAGTCTCCTTTTTTGTTTCACTCACATATATTTTCTTTCCCGTTCTCCCGAAAAAACTTCACCCAGTTTTCTTTCCGGTATGGTTCAAAGGTAATCTGCTCTCCGTCAATAGAGATCGTAGGAACATATTCCACCCGAAGTACCTCCTGGGAATACGCTATTGCCTCTTTCTGCGCCTGCGTATAGCGTCCCTCCGTAAGCGCCTCCGCAAACGCCTGGGGCTCCAGTCCCACGTGTTCCGCCAGCGCAGTCAGCACAGAAATCTGGCCGATATCCTGCTGATCTATAAAATAAGCCCGGTAAACACTGTCCGCATATGCGTCCCCCACGCCCTTTTCTTCCGCATAATGCCAGCCCTCGAATGCCAGCCTGGTGTATGGACGCGGCACTACGGCAGGCGGGAATTTTACATCCAGCCCAAGTTCTGCTGCGGGTTCCAGCAGCGCCTGATACCGCTCCTTTCGCTTTTCGTCGTGATAGGTATCCACCTGTTTTCCCGGCTCCGGCGTCAGTTCATAGGGCTGTATTTTGATCTTCGCCCGCACGCCCGTCTCGGCAAGCGCCTGCCGCAGTGCCTCCTTGGCTATAATGCAGTAAGGACACACAAAGTCCGTGACAAATAAAATTTCCATCTCTCATTCTCCTCTCGATGTACATTTCAAATCTCCTAATAGTGATATCTGCAAGTGTAAACTATTATATTTTCTCCATCAGCCTGATAAACCAGTCTATGTTCATCAGTAATTCGTCTGCTCCACTTTCCAGCCAGATCATATTTCAACGGCTCTGGCTTTCCACTTCCTTCGAACGGACTTTTCTTTATGTCTTTCACTAATTCATTCACTCTTCTGACAATCTTTTTATCCATCTTCTGCCAGTAAAGATAGTCTTCCCAGGCATTCTCTGTGAAAGATACATTCATTGCTAATCCTCCACATCAAACCTGATAAGTTTTCCATCTTCCGCCTGTCTGACAGATTCCTTTAGCCATTCGTAATTTGCTTTGCTTTCCCTTATATGCAGATTTTCCATCAGATTATCATACTGCGCCTGAGACATAAGCACCACATTCTCATCATTTTTTCTTGTAATTATAGCAATATCAGAGTCTTGTACAACACGGTCACATACTTTTTTAAAATTGTTCCTTACGTTTGAAAAATTGGTTGCTATCATATAACTGCTCTCCTTTCCTATAGCATATTCCTGAACCAAAGTATTGTCAATATTTCGTACAATATTCCGTACCATTCATCTGATAAATTCTCTCCTTTTTTACTCCATCGCTTGCAATATTCCGCCTATCTTCTATAATAAATATCATAACGGTCACACACCATACCACAGATAAGGAGCATCCGCAATGAATCAGGATTTATACCGCGCTTATGTCAGCATTTTAAAAGAAGAACTCGTCCCCGCAATGGGATGTACGGAACCTATCGCCATCGCCTATGCCGCCGCTCTGGCCCGGAAGACACTGGGTGCTCTTCCGGAGACGGCGGACGTCTGTGTCAGCGCCAATATCATTAAAAATGTAAAGAGCGTCGTAGTGCCCCACACCGGCGGACTGCGGGGCATAAACGCCGCAGCGGCGGCGGGCATCGTAGCCGGTGAGAGCGACAGAAAGCTTGAAGTTCTGGCGGATGTGAGCGAAATACAGATCGCGGAGATGGCGCGGTATCTGGCAGATACTCCCATCCGTGTCACCCCGTCGCAAAGCGGCTTCGTCTTTGATATCCAGATCCGGGTCGCCGCGGCCGCCCACAGCGCCTTAGTCCGGATCGCCGGCACCCACACTAATGTGCTCCTGATCCAAAAGGACGAAGAAATCCTTTTTGAGCAAAATTACGCGGAGGAAAACAGACCCTCTCAGACAGACCGCGAACTTCTCACTGTGGAAAATATCATCGCCTTTGCGGATTGCGTGGACATCCAGGATGTAAAAGAAACACTGGACCGCCAGATTTCTTTCAATACCGCCATCGCAAAAGAGGGGCTTGAAGGAAACTGGGGCGCAAATATCGGCAGCGTACTTCTTCACGCCTACGGAAACGATATACATAACCGCGCAAAGGCCATGGCAGCCGCAGGTTCAGACGCCCGCATGAGCGGCTGTGAGCTGCCCGTGATCATCAATTCCGGCAGCGGCAATCAGGGCATGACCGCCTCACTGCCCGTCATCGCCTACGCAGAGGAATTACAGGTTTCTAAGGAGCAGATGTACCGCGCCCTGGTGGTCTCCAATCTGGTCACCATCCACCTGAAAACCGGCATCGGCTGTCTTTCCGCCTACTGCGGGGCCACCAGCGCCGGATGCGGGGCAGGCGCCGGAGTTGCTTATCTGTACGGCGGCAAGGCTTACGAGGTTTCCCACACCATCGTCAACGCGGTAGCCATCAACTCCGGCATGATCTGTGACGGCGCAAAGGCAAGCTGTGCGGCAAAAATCGCCTCCGCCGTGGAAGCCGGGCTCCTGGGGATGCAGATGCAGCGGCAGGGAACTCAGTTCTACGGCGGAGACGGCATTCTGGTCAAGGGTGTGGAAAATACGATCCGCAACGTGGGCAGACTGGCCCGCCAGGGCATGGCGGAGACGGACCGGGAAATCATCGACATCATGATTTCCGGCACGCCCTGCTGAGCGGTATTTTTACCTCTCCTGCAGAATCAATTCTGTCCTGTTCCGGATGGCTGCTTCGACTTTCTCCGCGGTCTTGCTGCCATCCGGCAGGTACTGCATGTCAAACAGGGTTGCTCTATTCTTCTATTGATATGATCTTTCCTTTGCCAACCTGACGAGCTCCTTCCATAATTGCAAACGACTGTCCCAGCGAAACTTCCTGATAATGGCACTCCTGAAATGTAAATTTTATGATTGCCGGAGTGAATACATCAAATTTCTCAATCGGCAGATCAATGAAAGTAATCCCCCAATAATCCTGGCTTTCATTAAATATGGCATCCGGGCGATATCCGCTTGCAGGCAAATGCCTGCGTTGTCCGGAAAAGAAAATAACTTCTGTCAATAAATACATATTCCTCCCTCTGGCATTGATTTCATTTTAACTATAATATATTTTGGGGTAATAATCATTGTCAAGTTCAATTACATCATTTCTCTCTAAATGATGCAATTGATTTTTCTCTAAATGATGTAATTGATTTCCCGATTGCTTTTCGCCCCAAAACATGCTAAAATAGTATAATTTTTAAGGGAGGACAGACTATGAGCGACAGAATATACATAAGAGACATTAAAAATGAAATCGGAAATACCGTGAAAGTCCAGGGCTTTGTGGAGAACATCCGCAACAGTAAGGCGATGGCCTTTATCGTTTTAAAAGATATTACTGGAAAAGTGCAGATCACGCTGGAGAAAGAACAGATGCCGGAGATTGCGGAATGCATTGACAGCGTTACCAATGATTCCGTCCTTACCGTCGTCGGCAGCGTGGCGGCGAACGATTATGTCAAAATGGGAGGCATTGAGATTCTGCCGGAGGAGATCCGGATCGAAAGCATCGCGGAAGCGCTGCCTATTGCCAGAAAGGATATTCCGGCAACCAAAAAGAAAAAGGCCGTGGAGAGATCCGGCATCGACCAGCGCATCGATTACCGCTGGATCGATCTGCGGACGGAGGAAAACCAGCTGATGTTCCAGGTGCAGACTACTTTGGTCAATACAATGCGGCGCTATCTTCTGGAAAAAGACTTCATCGAGATTCACACGCCGAAGCTGATCGGCGCGGCCAGCGAGAGCGGAGCCGACGTCTTTGAGGTAAAATACTTCGACACCAAAGCCTATCTCGCCCAGAGTCCGCAGTTTTATAAGCAGATGGCAATGGCGGCCGGTTTTGAACGCATCTTTGAAACGGGCCCGGTTTTCCGCGCGGAGAAATCCTTTACCAACAAGCATACTACCGAGTTCACCGGATTCGATCTGGAATTCAGTTATATCGACTCATTCCGGGATGTCATGCAGATGGAGGAAAGTCTCCTGAAAGCCGCGCTGGAGGCCGTCCGCGAAAAGCATGGTGACCAGATCAGTCAGCTTTTCGGAACTGAGGTCATCGTCCCGGAAACTCCTTTTCCCGTAGTTTCCTTAAAAGATCTGTACGAGGATCTGGAGCGGGAGTTCGGCTATACGGTGGAGGACTCCGAGAAAGGCGACCTGACCACTGAGGCGGAACGCCTGAGTTTCGATTGGGTCAAGAAGCATTATAACCATGAGTTTCTGTTTGTGACAGATTATGACGCCGAAAAAAGAGCGTTCTACCATATGCGGGATGAAAACGGCGTGCCCCAGGGATATGATCTGATTTGGCGTGGTGTGGAGATTACCACTGGCGCACAGCGTGAACACCGCTATGATATCTTAAAGAGACAGGCGGAGGAAAAGGGCCTGTCGGAAGATGTGAAATTTTATCTGGATTTCTTTCAGTACGGCTGTCCCCCTCACGGCGGCTTCGGGATCGGCGTAGACCGTCTCACCATGCTGCTGCTCGGACTGACCATCAAAGACGCCATGTTCCTCTTCCGCGGTCCCAACCGGCTGACTCCATAGCGGAGACAGCCGGAAAAAAACAGCCGCCACACTTTTTCACCTCTCCTGCAGCATCAGTTCTGCCCTATTCTGGATGGCGGCTGAGACCTCCTCTGCGGTCTTGCTGCCATCCAAAAGATATTGAATCTCCTCCCACACAATATCCACAATGCTGTTCTCCGCGCTGCTCCTGGGCGTAAAATCAATGGATTCGATGACCTGCATCACAAGAGCCGCATGCTCTTTCTTCAATCCGGGAATTTCAACAGGGACTCTGTTAATGTAAAAGGTTCCCCCTCCTTCTTCCATATCTTTTCGTATTACCTCCTCCAGCAGCACTTTCCGGGCGGGCAGATTATTCCCATCGCCAGGATCCAGAAGGAAGTAGCGCAGGAACTCCCACGCCCCGTCCTTATGCCCCGAACTGGCAAGTATCCCCACCGCGTCCTCCGCGCTGGCTATGTAAACCTCCTCCCCGTCCACGGACGGATATCCGCGCATAACCGTGTCATCCCCATACAGAACCCTATAATATTCATAAAAGGCAAAACCAATCTGATGCTCCCCCAGCAGCGCCTCCTGCGCCAGCCCGTTTTTCTGATCCTGGGCATCCGTCCAGTCCAGCAGGCGGCAGAACTCTTCGCTGTCAAAGCTGCATGTCCCCTGCTCCCAGTCCACAAATCGCTCCAGATAATAGGGAGCGCAGAACTCCCTCAGCAGGTACTCCGTGCCAAACAGGCTGGGATCCCTGCTGAAAACTCTCCGGTCCGGGTATTTCTCTGCAAGCGCCATGAAATCCTTCATACCCCAGCCGCCCTGAGCGCCGGTATCCTGCGGAATCCACCAGAACACCCACGCAGAAAACTTTTTCGGAATACACACCAGCCGTCCTTTTATCGTATAACCGCCCAGCAGATTGCCCAGATAATCTTCCCTGTCAATACCGCCGTCCCTATCCAGATACGGACTTAAGTCTTACAGCATCTCCCTATCCGCATATTTGCTCACATCAAGCCCGGAAAGATCCAGAAGATCCGGGGTATCCCGGGATACCAGGTCTGCATCCAGCCTTACATACTTCCCCTCCGGATCCCCGCTGTAGGTTTCAATGGAAACATGGTATTTCTCGCTGGCAAGATTGAACTCCACGGCGCAGCGCCGCAGATCGTCACTGGGATAAAGGGAAGCGATGAAGATATTTTCCCTCTCCGGAAGTTCCTCCACCGGCGTCCTGGAAAGCAGCCGACTTTCTATTCCCGTTTCCGCTTTTCCGTCCCTTTCGATCAGCGTCGGAATGGTCACCATGTAGCGGCCGTCCGCGATCTGCACCACGGTATAGATGTTATTCGCAATCAGGTTGCTGTCCCCCCACTTTAAGATCTCCTCCATGGTACTTCCCGCCACATCACAGCGGTACAGTCCCTCGGAAGTCATCCGCAGTATGCCGTCTGTCCCCTCAAACAGATTCAGGCCGGAACGGGCTGAGAGAAAGGAGACCGGCGTCATCCGCAGGGTTTCCCCCTCGTTAAGCAGGTATGTTTCCGTAATGCTGATCCCCAGTTCGTCTTTCACATAATAGACCGCGCCGTTCTCTCCCTCCAGCAGCCGTCCCGATGCCCCGCGTTTATCATATGGATCTGCGGCAAGTTCCACCGGAAGATTTCCTTTTACTGTGCCGTCCGTATCCACCACCAGAATCGCCTCCGCAGTCAGCACATAAGCTCTGCCCTGACCATCCAGCGCCAGCCAGTCCGAATTGTCCCAAAGGATCCTGAGTTCCGGCAGTTGGATCCGGTAGGCGATTTCTCCGTCGGCATACTGCTTGCACAGTATCCCTTTACCGGAATTCCATTCGTCCTCCTCCCCCGAGAAAATGCCTTTCCGCACAGCCAGAATACAGTATATGCTCCCCTCCTCATCCACGGCATAGTCCCATATGCCGGCCATATGGAAATCCTCCGCATTCTCCATGGAAAACAGCGCACCCCCCATAGTAAACACAGTCTCTGCGCCGGACAGATCCCCTCTGTCAAGAAATTCTTCCAGGGCAATCCTTTTGACCGAATTGGCTCCCTGCTGATAGTACAGAGAATCGATCGAATTGGCTTTTTGCAGATAGTACAGAGAATCGCCCGCCACGGTATACCTACTGGATTCACCATAGTCTTTTACTATCGTTTCCCCCACATAAACATAGCCGTCCACGCCGATCTGATGTTTTTTCTCCGCTCCGCAGCCGGACAGCAGGCAGACAAACGCGGCTGACAAAGCCAGGATTCCATATCTGAATGTTTTTCTCATAAGAACTGTCCCCAAATTTTCACATCTCCTGCAGCACCAGCTCTGCCCTGTTCTGGATGGCAACTGCGACCTCCTCTGCGGTCTTGCTGCCATCCAAAAGATATTGAATCTCCTCCCACACGATATCTACGATATCGTTCTCTGGGCTGCTCCTGGGCGTAAAATCAATGGATTCGATGGCCTGCATCACAAGAGCCACATGCGCCTCACTGAGTTCAGGAACGGTAGCCGGTACCCCGTTAAAATAATAGGTCCCCCCCGGCCTCCTCGCTTCTTTCACTACCTCTTCCAGCAGTGCTTTCCGGGTGGGCAGGTCATTCCCATCGCCATGGTCTTTGAGAAAATAGCACAGAAACTCCCACGCCCCTTCCTTGTACTCCGAATCGGCAAGTATTCCCAGCGCGTCTTCCGCGCTGGCTATGTAAACCTCCTCCCCGTTCACGGACGGGTATCCGCGCATAACCGTGTTATCCCCATACAGAACCCTATAATATTCATAGAGACCAAAACCAAGCTGATGCTCCCCCAGCAGTGCCTCCTGCGCCTGTTCATTTTTCCGGTCCTGGGTGCCTGCCCACTCCAGAAACCCCCGGAACTCTTCGCTGTCAAAGCGGCATGTCCCCTCATCCCGGTTCACAAACCGTTCCAAGTAATAGGGGGCGCAGAACTCCCGCAGCAGATACTCCGTGCCATACAGGCTGGGATCCCTGCTGAAAACCCTCCTGTCCGGGTATTTCTCCGCAAGCGCCATGAAATCCTCCATACCCCAGCCGCCCTGCCCGCCGGTATCCTGCGGGACCCACCAGAATACCCACGCAGAAAACTTTTTCGGAATGCCCACCAGCCGGTTCTTTATGGTGTAGTCCTCCAGCAGGTTGCCCAGATAATCTTCCCTGTCGATACCACCATCCCTTTCCAGATACGGACTTAAGTCCTCCAGCATCTCCCTCTCCGCGTATTTGCTCACATCAAGGCCGGAAAAATCCAGAATATCAGGGGCGTCCCGGGATACCAGGTCGGCATCCAGCCTTACATACTTCCCCTCCGGATCCCCGCTGTAGGTTTCAATGGAAACATGGTATTTCTCGCTGGCAAGATTATACTCCACGACGCAGCGGCGCAGGTCGGCACTGGGATTCAGGGAAGCGATGACGATGTTTTCCCTCTCCGGCAGTTCCTCCACAGATGTCCTGGTAAGCAACTGTATCTCACTGCCCATCCCCCGCACCGATAGGATCTCTACCAGATAATGGTCCTCCGTTATCTGCACCACTTCACTCACATCCTCCGCGATCAGGCTGCTGTCTCCCCACTTTAAGATCTCCTCCATGGTACTTCCCGTCACATCACAGCGGTACATTCCTTCTGATGTCATCCGCAGTATACCGTTTGTCCCCTCAAATAGATCCAGGCCGGAACGGGCTGAGAGAAAGGAGATCGGCGTCATCCGCAGGGTTTCCCCCTCGTTAAGCAGATATGTTTCCGTAATGCTGATTCCCAGTTCGTCTTTCACATAATAGACCTCGCCGTTCTCTCCCTCCAGAAGCCGTCCCGATGCCCCGCGTTTATCTTGAAGATTTATGGCAAGTTCTACAGGGAGGTTTCCCTTCACTGCCCCGTCTGCGTCCACGGAAAGGATCGCTTCCGCAGTCAGCACATAGGCTCT
>JAAVAG010000133.1 GCA_014804185.1 Lachnospiraceae bacterium | reverse complement strand
CTCTGTCCGTGATCACCCCGGCACAGTTTGCTCCCGTCTCCCTGTCCTGCCCGAAATATCCCCAGAAAGGGAAACTGCCCATCCGCCGCGCCTGCTCCGCTGTTTCCACACGCTCAAAACTTTCTTCCTCCACATTTTCCACATAAAGTTCTCCGCTGCGCTCCCGGCAAATCACCCAGGTCTTATACATCGTCGGAATCCCCGTACCCGAATCCATCGTGCAGAATGTCATCTCTATATATCGTATATCTTCTGCGGCATTTTGCTGCCAACCGTCTCCGCCGAATATTTCACCGGAATCTTCCGTTTCTTCAGTTCCCACATACCACACCTGTTCCCTGCCTGCCGCTGCTGTTCCAACAGATGTATTTTTCGCCGAAAACTTCTCCTGCCAGCGGGCGCGGTAATATTCGCCAAGTTCTTCTATGGAGGCAAATACGCTCTTTTCCTCTGTTTTCGAAAGATCTGCCCCGTCTGCCGGGTTTCCCCCGTCCGTACCCGCACCATCCGTCTGCTTTCCGCCGTCTGCGGAATCCGTCCCGCTGCCTGCATTTGCCGCGAGATCATCCCCTGTCCCGGGACTTCCCTCCACAGTGCGGAGATTGGTGGCCAGGCATACCGTCAGCGCTCCTACGATGCACAAAGCCAGAACGGTAAACGCCGCAGGTCTTTTATGATATCTCAATACATTCCGCACTCTTTTTTGCGTATTACTTTCCCCGAACGCAGCCGGAAACACAAGCCCGCTGCGCCGCATGGAAAAATGCAGCAGCGCGCCCGCATATTCCGCCCGCATATCCTCTGCGGCATGCGCCATCACATATTCGTCGCAGGCCATCTCCATATCTTTCTGACACAGCACAGCACAAATCCACACCAGCGGGTTCCACCAGTGTATTCCAAGCGCTGCCCAGGAGAGAACTTTCATCAGATGGTCGCCCCTTCTGATATGCGCCTCCTCATGGCGCAGAATCAGGTCCCGTTCCTGCACATCCACCTCTTCGGCAAATCCTGTCGGAAGATAGACGGCCGGATGCAGCACGCCAAATACCATAGGGACAGGCGTCCCGGCACATTCCATAATTTTGATCCGGCGCTTTTCCACCGCTGCATCCACTGCTGCTGCCGTCCGCGTCAGCCTGACCAGTGCGGCATAACGCCGGATTCCCAAAATCATATAAATAACCGTTCCCAGCATCGCGGCAAATCCGCACACAAGCGCCGCCCGGTCCGCTCCAGACAGCCCGAAAAACTCTTCACCCAATTTTTGCAGTAATGTGCCCGCTATTGCCCACAAAGCCCCGGACTTTGCTCCCACCGGCTCCTGACCGCCTGCGTCGACATCCCGCTCTTTGCCGCCCGCCTCACCTTCCGTTTCATTTTTTCCCTGCATGCCGTCCGCTTTCTGCATATCCGCCGGCGATCCGCCCGCATTCTCTGTTTCATCCATCCCCTGCAGCAGTCCGGTATACACATCATTTTTCCCCATATCCGCCTGACTGTCCGCTATAAAATCGCTGGAAGCCGCATCCGCCTCCCGGCCCGCAGAATTCCACCCCCACAGATCGGGTATGGGGCCCTGCACCGCCACAGGGCAGAGCAGCCGGAAAAAGACCGCAAGCCACAGCAGACACAGTATATTTTTTGGCAGCCTCCTCAGAACCAGGCGCAGCACGAAAACTGCCAATATTACAAATACCGCCGCGGCGCACATCTGAAAATATCCTCTGCAAAAGCCCAGTGCCCACTGCATCACTTCGCCGCCTCCTTAATCATCGCCGCTATTTTTTCGGCCTCCTCCCGGGTCAGTTTCCTGTCCTGTAAAAATGCGGCAAAAAAATCCGGAAGAGATCCTCGGAACGATTTTTCCAACAGCGCCTCGCTCTCCTGACGGAACACCATTTCTCTGTCGATCAGCGCCGTCACAACTGCGTTTTCGTTTTTGGCCGCCTTTTTGTCCGTGAGACGTTTGAGCATGGTATAGGCTGTGGATTTTTTCCATCCCAGCTTCTCCAGACAACACCTGGCAAGTTCCGTGGACCCGATGGGTTGTTTTTCCCAAATAATGTCCATTAGGTAGTATTCGCTCTCACTGAGTCTGATTTCCGGCGGATTTTCCTCCGTTTTCCGAATACTTTCCTTATTTCTGTCTGTATTTTTCATCCCGCTCCTCCTCGCATATTTCCTGCCCCGCACGCGCTGTTCGGCCCTGCTCTTTTACATTGCGGGTCTACATTTTTAAACCTTTAAAAAAGTCTAACATTGTAGACCTTATTTGTCAAGAAAGATCTGCCAGGAACGCAATGGCGACAGATTAATTATATTGACAGTTCTGCCGAAATAACAGATGTAGGATTAAAACGGATTTTAATCAAATATTCAGGGTCAAGGAGGATATGTGTTATGAGCGCGGTACAAAATACGGAAAGATACGCGGCCACGGAAGTGGCAAACCAGGCCAGCCAGGCAGAGACTGCCAAAAAAACGCAGGATACAGAGCAGAAAAAGGCAGGCAGGATTACCGGCAGAACCATCGGTGCACCTAAACTCAGCGAGAATGCGGCAAAGTATTATGAACAGTTAAAAAGTAAATATGGCAGCATGGATTTTGTCCTGGTGAGTTCCGATATGAAAGAACTTGCCAAGTCCCAGGCGGCAAGTTTTAACAATCCCCACAAGATGGTAGTGCTGATCGACGAGGAAAAAATAGAGCGTATGGCGGAGGACGAAAACTTCCGCGCCCAGTATGAGGGGATTCTGAACCAGGCGGCAAGCGGCATACAGCAATTGAAAGCAAGCTTAGGCAATCGGCCAGACGTGAAATCATACGGCGTAAAGATCAATGACGGCGGGACGATGTCTTTCTTTGCTGTGGTAGATAAATCTCTTCAAGCGCAGAAAAAACGCATCGAGAAAAAAGCGGCCGAGAAAAAGGAAGCAAAAAAGACAGAGGCAAAAAAAGCTGCAAAGAAAGAGCAGCAGGAGAAACTTGAGAAGCTTAAGGCCGAGCGGACAGATGAGGAGGAAGACCTTGTCACAGTAACGGCGTCCAGTCTGGATGAATTGCTGCGCAAGGTGGATGATGTGATTTATGCCGGAATGAGCGACCACATTCAGACAAAAGAGGAGAAATTGGTAGGACAGCATTTTGATCTGCGTATGTGATATGATTTGTTTGTGATTACAGTCTAAAGGAGCAGTGACACCGATTTTACCTGGCGCACGGCTTCTTTAGACTTTGCTGTTCACCTTTTATTTCATATATGACGGCTGATTCGGTACGCGCGTACCCCGCCCTCCGGTTTGTAATCCCCGGGCACTGTAACGCGCAGGCACTTCATGTAACGCGCCTCCACAATCTGCTCCCTGCCGCTCCACAGATCGGTAATCCTGAAACTTCCCGTCTCCTCGAATCCCATCTCCCGCAGAGGCACACGAAGGATAAATGTACAGTCCACGATTCTCTCATTGCCCGCCACCAGTATGGCGGACTGCCCCGGCTGATACCGGATATAAGGGATTGAGCCTGTCTTGGGGATGCAGGCCACGGGCAGGATCTTTGTCTCTTCCCGGTCATAATGCAGAAGATCCGCGTTTTCGTTTCGTATCTTCAGGATTTTCCGGCAGTCCAGAAGCATCTCCCGGTGTCCCTCCTGCTCCGTCTCTTCCCAGCACAGCCGGTTTCCCAACAGCCAGCCGCCGCCCTCCGTGTCCGGATTGTTGTCGTAAAAATCGATCTCCCGGCTGCTCTCAAATCCCTCATATATTTTTTTCTTCAGCGCGCTGACGCTGTGCACATCCGCGTCAAATTCTTCCCCCGCCATAAAGAGCGGGATATTATAGCCGAAAACGGCGCTGTAGCCGAATTTAAACCTGCTGCCGCGCAGCGCATAGTAATTGCCTGGGCCCATATTGATCCCCTCGTCATGGCAGCTGATCTGCATCGTGGCATACCCTGGCTCCGGCGAAAAATCCCCTGCCATATCGTGGGTAAAGGTATCCCTGTCACACTGTCGGACGTGATACCGGCTGTTTTCTCCGATCACCGCAATCTCATGTCCGCGCTCCAGACATCCCCAGGCGATATCGTCCCACACGCCCAGTACTTCCTCAAAGGAGGACACGCCGTTTGGCCCGTCCAGCCGGTAGCCGTCAAATCCAAACCGCACCGTATGTCCGATCCAAAGCCGGATCCACCACTCCCGAAATTCCCGATTGCCATAATCAAAATCCGCCATTCCCCACTCGCTTCCCCGAAACCAGTCCGGATGCGCCTCTGTCAGCGGACTGCCAAATGTCACGCCATGCGTCACCGCCTCCGCAATCACGCGGATCCCCTGTCGGTGCGCCTCCTCCACAAACGCGGCCAGTTCCTCCGGACTTCCCAATTCCTCATCCACCTGCTCCGGATTTTCCATGGCGTATACAGTCCAGAAGTCCGAAAAATGCCTGTTTCCCCTGGTAAATCCTGCCATCCATATGGTATTGATTCCCAGTTCCCTCAGATAAGGAAGTTTTTCCACCGCACTGCGGAAAGTGCCGCTCCCGGATCCTTTCCCCTCGCCGTCGGGAGAGGTAAAAGTCTTGGGATTCAGTTCATAGATCACCGCATCCCTCAGCCACTCAGGAGGCTTTGTGGGATTCTTTGTCTTTACTTCAATATGTGCCATTGTTTTCTCCTTTGCAGCGGTCAAATTCCTCCAGAATTTTCAGGGAACTGCTGGTGCCGATCCGCTCCGCCCCGGCGTCGATCATAGCCGCGCAGGTCTCCCAGTCCCGGATTCCTCCTGCCGCTTTTACCTTTACCTGGTCTCCCACGGTCTGCTTCATCAGCCGCACCGTCTCCGCCACGGCTCCATGCGTTCCGAATCCTGTGCTGGTCTTAATATAGTCCGGCTGAACCTTTCCGGCAATCTGCGCCAGACGGACGATCTCTTCCTCCGTAAGATAGCAGATCTCAAAAATCACCTTGGAGATGACGTTCTTCTGTCTGCAGAGAGTGACGATCCCGGACATTTCCCGTTCTATGTAATCCCAGTTTCCATTCTTAATCTCCCCCAGATTTACCACATAGTCGATCTCATCCGCCCCGCACAAAATCGCCTGCCTGGTCGCCTCCACTTTCATCTCTATCGTATCCTGCCCCAGAGGAAAGCTGATTGCCGCTCCCACATGCACGTCGCTCCCCTCCAGAAGCTGTCTGCACAGAGCCACCGGCACAGGGTTAATGGCCACCATTGCAAAGTGGTTTTCCCTGGCCTCCCGGCACAGTACTTCAAAAGCCTGTCTGTCCGCATACGCTTTCAGATTCGTATGGTCAAACATCCTGCAAAGCTGCTCTCTTGTGATCTCGTTGCTCTTCACCTTTTTTCCTCCTTATGCCCACTCCTGGTTCTCCGTCGTCATTGTAATTCTCTCCTGCACACACTTTTCCATTACAAAGGAGAGATATGTGTCCTGCAGCGCATCCCGCAGAGAAGAAAATTCCTCCCCGGTTTCCAGATACCGCTTCATCTCCACCAGACACTGTGCCACCGCTATCTCGTCGTCGTTCATGCGGACATCGGGAAAAGGATTTTTATAGATAAACCGCTCTCCGAACTGCATTCCCAGATGATACCATCCACTGTTGCCCAGAACGCCCCTGTCGATCCTGCGGATGGTGCCCTCTGCGCCCTCATTCTGCCCGTTGAGAAAGCGTACCGTGAAATCATTGATTTCCCCACGCACCCCCTGAATATTCAGACGCCTGGTGCGGATCACCGAGTTATACTGCTCTCCTATAAAATCATAGATGGCCGTCTTTCCGTTTTCAAATTCCAGCGAGGCCAGTTCCCGCTGAGTATGGAGCATCTGCCCGCTGTAATCAAACCCCGCCCGATCTTCCGTCTTAATAAAGCCTGTCTGAAAAGATTCGCCGTGAATCCGGCAGTTTTCAAAACCGATCCCCATAATCTTCCGGAAAAGATTCATGGCATGGTAGCCGTGAACCGCCGAGAGCATCATCATCTGCACCTCTCCGATTATTCGTTCCTCCACCAGGCGCAGAATTCCGGCATACAGCGGCCATAAAATATACTGCTCAGCCACCTGAATCTTCATTTTCTTCTGCTGCGCCAGTCTCCACAGACTGTTTAAGCCCTCCGTGCTCTCTGCCGGGGGCGTTTCGCACAGAACAGGCACTCCCAGATTGGCAAGGCGTTCCAGATAGCCGCCCACGGCGCCCCTGGGTACGCACAGCACCGCAAAATCCGGCTTCGTTTTCAGCGCCTCCTCCAGATCGGTCACAGCGCCCTCCAGCATTTCGGCCCGCTCTTTGGTCCGCACTACCCGGGCCGTCACCTCCAGCAGATCCGGCAGCATCTGCGCCGCCCTGATATAAAAGTCCGCCCGCCAGCCATATCCGATCACAATGTATCTGATTTTATCTTTCATTCTCCCTGTCCTCTCTTTTCTCTGTTTCCCGCCGTGTTGTTTCCCATCGGGCTGTTTTTCGTTTGACCGCCGGGTCGTTCCCGCTTGTCCGCCGGTCTGTCATTCTTCGAAAAGGATGACTGTCTTAAGCCCCTGGCCGCTTTGGGCGTAGCGCACAGCCTCCTCAAAATCTTTCAGTTCATATTTCCGGGAGATCAGTCCTTTCAGATCCAGCTTTCCCTCCCGCACCAGCGAAGCGATCTTCCTGCACTGCTGCGCATTGCACCGGGTGGAACCGCACACTTTCAGTTCCTTATAATGCAGCAGATTAGAGTGCATCTGGATCAGATCCTTTCCTTTCGGAAGTCCCCCGAAAAACAGGATGCGTCCTTTCATGTTCATCAGCGCAAACGATGTCTCCTGCACGGCTTTTGCGGCACAGGCCGTGATGCACACATCCACGCCCGCCCCTTTGGTCTTTTCCATAACGGCCTTTTCCAGATTTTCCGCGTCAAGAGGGATGATATCCGGCGCAAGTTCCATGCACTTTTTCACGCGCTCTTTGGCAAGATCACTGAGAAAAATCCGCCCTGCCCCCTGGAGCCGGGCCAGCAGCGCGTGCAGCACGCCGATCGGTCCAGCGCCGATAATCAGAACATCCTCTCCCGGCCGGATTCCGATTCTCTCCTGTCCGTTGAGCACACAGGCCGCCGGTTCAAAGACAGCAGCCTCCTGCGCAGACACATTCTCGTCGATGCGGATGACATTTCCCTGCTGCAGCGCCTTTTGGGGGATCCGTATGTACTGTGCAAAACCGCCGTCCATGTTGATGCCCAGAGCCTGATATTCCTCACAGAGATGGTAATCGCCCTCCAGGCAGTTTCTGCAGTGCCCGCATCCGATATTGGGAGCGACGGCCACCCGCTCGCCCACACTGTACTCCGTCACATTCTTTCCGGTCTCCGCAATAACGCCGCACATTTCATGTCCCAATATGAGCGGGTGCGCCTCGTCTACTCCCTGATATCCGTTCTCTATCATCCGAAGATCCGAGCCGCAGATCGCCGCTGCGGACGTCCTGACCAGTATTTCATCCGGGCCGATCTGCGGAACGCCGCACTCTACAATACGAACATCCTTTTCTCCATAAAGTTTCGCTGCCAACATTTTCTCTTCCTCCTACATTGTGATGATCTTCCCTGTTGTTATGGACTCATTTCCTGCATTTACCATGGCTACCGCCTTTAATCCGTCCTCCCCTCCCGCCAGCGGTTTCCCATGCTCCAGAATGCACCGGACAAATGCCTGATCCTCCTCCTGGTATGCTCTCTCGAACAGATTTCTCCAGCTTTCTACCACGTCTCCTTTCCTGCCGCCGTCTCTGGTGTAGGATACTACGGAATTTTTCCGCAGATCACCCACTGTCACCATCCCTTTTGTTCCCAGTATCTCTGCCCGGGCATCATACCCATAGCCGACGCCCTGCGCTCCCTCGATGCATCCGATAATGCCGTTCTTCATCCTGATATTCAAAATCACTGTGTCATAAAAATCAGGATATTTTTCCCTGGCGTCCCCGCATCTGTAGTTTCCGCCCAGCGCATATACCGTCTCCGGCTCGCTCCCCGAAAACCATCTGAGCGTATCCAGATCATGACTGTTTACCTCCGCAAGGGGACCGTTGCTTTTTCGAATATCATACATCCACTCATGCGGCGTGCTGGGCCCGCGCGTGAGAGATTTGATCATCACAATGTCTCCGATCTGGCCGGAGAGGGCGATTTCCCTGGCTCTTGCAAAATCTTCACAGTACCTTCTCATAAATCCGATCTGCAGCACTACTCCGCTTTTTTTTGCCGCCTCTATCATTCTTTCACATTCGGAGACGGACATGGCCATGGGCTTTTCACAGAAAATGTGAAGCCCCTGCTGCGCCGCGTATACAGCGATATCGCAGTGAAACTTTGTGGGTGTGGCAATAATGACCGCCTCCGCGCCGCTTTCCCGTATCGCCTCCCGATAGTCGGCGTACCACTTTGACACCCCCAGCTGCCGGGCCGCCTCCTGCGCTCTCTCCGCGTCCACATCCGATACCGCCGTCATCTCCGCATTCTTTACATTTGTACAGAAATTTCCGGCATGGATCATCCCCGCTCTTCCCGTGCCGATCAGGCACAGTCTGACCTTTTTCTCCATATGCATTCCTCCTGATCATATAAAACCTAAAAAGTTCGTTTTCTATTGAAATTTCATTTTCAATTGCATTTTCATAATTGTTTACTATTTTATTATTTTGTTTACTGTCATTTGTTAGAAAATATTGACGCTACTTCTAAAATATTCTATAATCAAGTAAGCGAACGTCACAGGACGTTCCTGCGTAAAACAACGGACACCGCGCTGCGCGGGCTGTCCTTATGTTAATAAAATACATACCGCATGGAGGCCGTTTATGGAAAGTACGTCACCACCTCTTTTTGCAGAGGAAAGAAGAAGGTCAATCCTGAATCTTCTGGAAAAACAAAACAAAGTTTATGTCCCTGAATTATGTGAGTTTTTTAATGTATCTCCCGCAACCATCCGCACGGATCTGCGGGTTCTGGACAATGAAGGCGTCCTGAAGCGCACACACGGCGGCGCCGTCAATCTGAGCAAAGCAGCCTATGAGCCGACCTCGGATTTTAAACTCTCCCAGAAAAACGCGGAGAAAAAACGAATTGCCGAATATGCCATAGAACTGATTAAAAATGGAGACACGATTACTCTGGACACCGGAACAACCACTCTGGAACTGGCAAAGCTGCTTCCCTCCAGGCACGATCTCACCGTCATCACAAACGATATTGCCATTGCAACCTATCTCGAACATAATTCCAGCGCCAACATTATTATACTCGGCGGAACCATGCGCAGGGGTTTCAACTGCACGGCGGGTTCCATGGCTTCAAAAATGATGGAGCAGTTCAATGTGGACAAAGCCTTCATTGCCTCCAACGCATTCTCTTTTGAAACCGGGTTTTCGACTCCCAGCGAGGAACAGGCTGAAATCAAGAGAGCCATGATCCGCAGCGCCTCCACCGTGAATGTGCTGATCGACAGTTCCAAATTCAATTCCATCGCATTTTACAGATTTGCACATCTGAAAGATATCGATCAGCTGGTCACGGACAATCAGCTTTCCTCCGAGGATGCCGGCAGGCTCCACTCCTACCATGAGACATTGAAAATCGCCATTGTGTAGTCATTCTCTCTGTCACCATGTACCCATTTTACCCCCGGAATCGGTTACCTCGTAACCGATTCCGGGTTCTTTTTGCTGTTTTTACGGTTACTTTTTAACCGTTTCGTTATTCATAAAATGCTTCCATTTTTTCCAGCAGACGCACATATCCGGCTTCCATTCTCTCATACAGGACGCGGTTCTCTGTGTTTGCCCTGATATATGCCT
>JAAVAG010000132.1 GCA_014804185.1 Lachnospiraceae bacterium | reverse complement strand
TGGAAAACGCTGCTGTTCAATCAGTTTCATGATACATTGGGCGGAACCGCGGTGAAACCGGCCAGAGATGAGGCGGTGGCGCAGTTTGACATGGTATGCGCGTCTTCCAAAAGACAGGCGGTGTTTTCCATGCAGAAGATTCTGCAGCAGATCGATACCAGGGGAGAGGGCTTTCCCCTGGTGCTCTTAAATCCCACCGGCAGACGTTATGCGGGAACGTTCTGTGTGGAACTGAACTGGTTCTGCAAGGATGGTCTGACTCTGAAAGATCCGGATGGAAAGGAGATTCCCTATCAGCGAGTGCACACGCTGGCAAAGGTGCGGAATTACAATCTGGGGGGAAGAAGAGGGATCGTGTTTGACGCCGACGTACCTGCCATGGGATTCGCCGTTTACCGGGTTTTTGCCCAGCCTTCCGAATTGTGCGATGACAGCCGTGAAAGCGGCGGGGCATGGCTGACGGACGAAAAAGAATACTGCCTGGAGAATCCTTTTCTGAAAGCGATATTCAGGGACGGCTATCTGTCCTCGCTGATCGAAAAGGAGACAGGTTACGACGCTCTGCAGGGAGCGGCCTCATTTCCGGTCTGGCTGGACGAGAGAGACACCTGGGGAGGAGATCAGGGCAGGGCTTTCGGGCCGTCCGGAGAGAGGCTTGTGTTTGAGTCCCTGCAGGTGGTGGAGGAGGGAAGTCTCCGAAAGGTCGTGCGCGCCGTGTACCGTCTGGGGGGAAGCGTGCTGAGACAGGAATATATTCTGTATTATGACGCCAGGCATCTGGAGGTGAAAAATCTTCTCTTCTGGGACAGGCCGTGGCAGATGCTGAGAATGGAGTATCCGCTCTCCGCGAGGGATATCTTTGCGCACCGGCAGGGCGCATACTGCACGGCGCAAGGCAGGCCGACAGACGGGCGGGAGTACAGTATGCACCGCTTTGTGGACATTGCCGATCAGAGCGGGGCAGGGCTGTGCCTGGCCAATGACGGAAAGTATGTCTTTGTCATGGAGGAGAACAGGTTGTCCTTTCCCGTGGCGCGCAGTGCGATTTTTGCACAGGGGAACGGAAAAAACTGGTATAATCCCGTGGAAGGATATGAATATGCGGATATGGGGGAGCAGAGATTTACATTTTTACTGCGCCCGCATCAAAAAACGCTTACGCCCATGCAGCGGTACAGGATGGGAGAGATATGCGCCGGGCCGGTTTTGTATCTGGCGGACAACTGCCATGACGGGGCTGTAAAGAAAACGGCCTGGACCGGACTTAAGATCGATGAGGAGAACGTGGAACTGGGCTGTCTGAAGCTTTCGGAGGACGGGGACGGGTATGTGATCCGGCTGTTTGAGACGATGGGACTTCAGGCGGAGGGTGTCATAAATCTGGCGGGCCATGCCATCGCTTACAGGATACATCCTTATGAAATTTTATCCATAAAGGTCGGCTGGGATTTTGCATCGCAGACGGTGAATCTGCTGGAGGATGCCTATGAAGACGGAAGTGACAGATAAGAAAGAAGAGACGCCTCTGTTTACGGGAAAACAGCTGATGGCGCTGATCGTGCCGCTGATGCTGGAACAGATTCTGGGCATCACCGTGGGCATGGCGGATTCCGTGATGGTGTCCGTTGCCGGGGAAGCGGCGGTATCGGGGGTCTCGCTGGTGGATTCCATCAACATTCTGATGATCAATGTGTTTGGCTCTCTGGCCACCGGAGGGGCGGTGATTGCGGCCCACCGGCTGGGGGAGAAGCGGGAGGAGGCGGCTGGCCATACGGCGGACCAGCTGCTTGTGCTGGTGACAGGGATTGCCGCCGCCGTTATGCTTGCGGCTCTTGCGCTGAACCGGTGGCTTTTGAAAGTCTGTTTCGGAAATGTGGAAGAGGCGGTGATGAAGAACGCCGTGATCTATTTCTACATAACGGCGCTTTCTTTTCCGTTTCTGGCAGTGTATAATGTGAGCGCGGCGCTGAGCAGAGCTATGGGAGACTCCAAAACCACAATGAAAGTCTCCCTGTTTACGAATCTGATCAATATAATGGGCAATGCGGTGATGATCGTCTGGTTTCATATGGGGGTATACGGAGTGGCCCTGTCCACACTGCTGTCCAGAGTGGTGGCTTCGGTTATCATGCTGCTGATCATGCGAAAGGAGGAACGGCCCCTCCATTACAGCCGCAGAGTGTGCTGCAGGCCGGATAAAAAGGTGGTTCGCGAGGTCCTTCGGATCGGCGTGCCAAACGGAGTGGACAGCTGCATTTTTCAGATCGGGAAAATACTGGTGCAGAGTCTGGTGGCAGATTTGGGCACGGCGGCTATTGCGGCAAATGCCATTGTGGGGACGGTGGCGGGTTTTGCGGTCATACCGGCTTCCTCTATGGGAACGGCCATGATCACGGTGGTGGGACAGACGCTGGGGGCGGGCTCCATACGGCAGGCCAAAGGCTATGTCAGAAAGATCATGGGATATTCCTATCTGTTTATGGCGCTGCTCAACATTGTCATCATTTTGCTGGCACGGCAGATCGCTGGAATCTACAAAGTGTCCGGAGAGGCCATCGAACTTGCCGCCGCCGTGATTGTGATCCATTCTGTCTTTGCCATGCTTTTCTGGCCCACCGGCTTTTCCCTGCCAAACGCCCTGCGAGCCGCCATGGACGTCAGGTATACCATGACAGTGTCCGTGGCCAGTATGTGGATCTGCAGGCTGGGCTGTAGCTGGCTCTTTACCATGGTTTTTCACATGGGGCTTTACGGAATCTGGATTGCCATGGGGGTGGACTGGATTGTCAGATCGATCTTTTTTGGAATGCGCATCAAAAACGGAAAATGGCTGCATGAGGCCTGTGGAAAGGAACAGAGAGTATGAAAAAAAGCGGATTATCTGAATGAGGAACTGCACGGAGCGGCAAGCCGAATCTGCCCGTGGTGTGACCAGTGTATTTTGGTCATTCCACGGGCAAAATTATTAGTTGGCAAAACAGCGGTTATATGGTAAACTAATTCCAAATGCAAATGCTGTATGGAACCGTTCAAACAGGAGGTCTGAAAGAATAATGGAGCAATATAAGCAGGAATTCATTGAGTTTATGGTGGACAGCCAGGTGCTGAAATTCGGTGATTTTACATTGAAGAGCGGCAGAAAATCCCCCTTTTTTATGAATGCCGGGGGATATGTGACCGGATCGCAGCTTCGCAGGCTGGGAGAATTTTACGCGAGAGCGATACATGACTGTTACGGGGATGAATTTGACGTATTGTTCGGACCTGCCTACAAGGGTATCCCTTTAAGTGTGGCGGCCGCCATCGCCTACAGTGATCTGTATGGCAGGGAGATCCGCTACTGCTCAAACCGCAAGGAGGTAAAGGATCACGGAGATGTGGGAATCCTGCTGGGGAGTAAACTGAAAGACGGCGACAGAGTGGTGATCATTGAGGATGTGACCACATCCGGTAAATCCATAGAGGAGACATTTCCGGTGCTGACAGGCCAGGCTAAGGTGGAGATCAGGGGGCTGATGGTTTCACTGAACCGCATGGAGGTAGGTCTGGGGGGAAAGATGAGCGCTCTGGACGAAATCCGGGAGAAGTACGGGTTTGCGGCAAACGCCATAGTGACCATGGCGGAGGTGACGGAATATCTTTACAACAGACCCTATAAAGGACAAATCTACATTAACGACGAGTTGAAGCATGCAATTGATGTATACTATGAACAATATGGAGCGTAGGCGGAGGAGAGCAGATGGAAGAGAAAATTTTTAAGACCATGAGAGGGACGGGAGCGCTGAATATTGCTTTGGGAGTTGTGCTTCTGGTGGTAGGACTGGCGAGCGGAATACTGATGATTATAGGCGGAGCAAAACTTTTATCCGGTAAATCGAAGATCATGTTCTGATCAGATGCCCGGCACCGACATGATGCGCAGCAAAATGAAGGTGCCGGGTAAATCTATTGCCGGGGCAGGGAGAGGGAATGAAAAAGAGATCAGGGTATATTTTTACGAATAAGTTCCATTCCAGCCGGGCGATCATGTCTACATTTCTTGGGCTGATCAGCACAGTGTCGCTTGTGACGGTAATTTGTCTGACCTATATAAGGGGAGGCGAGGCATCTCTCTCGTATGGTCTGACCGGGCTGCTTGCAATGCTTATGTCCATGGTGGGAATCGTACTGGGCGTTATTACAGCGCTGGAAAAGGACCGGTACAGGCTTTTTCCGGCTCTTGGGATCCTGTTTAATCTTATCGCCCTGGCAATGGTGGCGCTGATTATCTGTCTCGGCGTCGGGCTGATTGGGTTTTAAGTTTGGTCTGTCGGCCGGGAACTGGCGGATGGCCGGCAGTATGGAGGGAAAACATGCAGGAATTGATAAGAGAGCGGTATGAACTGGCGCTGGAGCGCATTGAGGAAGTGAAAGAGGAAGCTTTCGGAGAGAAAACCTATGAGGCGTTTTTTCACAAGTGCGCCGGTTATATCAGTGGAATGTGCCGGTTATATGAGCAGATCGGAGAGGGATGTCTGCGGACGGACGAGCTGAATGCGCTGAAGGAGAGAAACCAGGAACTGTACCGGGAGGTGCTGCCGGAGCATTATGAGAAGAGTTATCTGAATCCGGCGTATGCCGCCGATAAGTTCGGCACGGATATGGGCAGGCTGCTGTGCGCCATTTATGCGCAGTTTCGCAGCATGATCGGAGCGGCGTATGAGCAGGACCCGGAGGAAATGGTCATTTATATGGAATTGTTCCTGGAGGTGTACCGTCTGTTTGAAGACACGTGGCAGGAGAGTGAGAAACTTCCGGAGACGGAGGCGGTCCGACAGATCTTTTACTGGTTCGTCAGCGACTATGCCGACATTGCGGAGGAGAAAAGAATCCGCGCACAGACCGATCCCGCGTGCACCTTTGCGCTGGATATTGTTATGAAGAGCGATCTGACTGACCTGCGGTATCTGTATGCGTACGGAGAGTATGTCTCGGAGAATGAACTGCGCACGGCGCAGCATATGAATGCGCTTCCGGAGGACAAAATCCGGCTTATGGCGGATACCTATACCGAAGGGTACCGGATCGGTTTTGAGGTGACGGGGAAGGATCTGCGCAAAAAAAAGACGGTGGCGGTCTATTATCAGCTGGGATTTGAGCGGATGATCCGCCAGGCTGTGAAGAATTTTGAGAAGATGGGTCTTAAGTCCGTAATCTATCGGCCGGATCTGAGCCTGCTGCGGGGCAAGGGCCTGGGCAGGGCCGGCTTTACGGGGGCAAATCCCAATAAACAGTTTGACTATGACCATAAGGACGACCAGGCGCTGGTGCTGGACCGCGCGTATATGAACAGGCGTCTGGATGTGCTGAAAGCGGCCTATGAGGAGCAGAAAGAGAATGCGGCGCTGATGGGCGGGCCGGCGGTGGTTGAGGTGTTCGGCGAAACCCCTTTTGCGCCGGAGTCCAAGCCGCAGGCATGTT
>JAAVAG010000131.1 GCA_014804185.1 Lachnospiraceae bacterium | reverse complement strand
CAACAGTTTACCTAACAGTCCGACAAGCTGCACGGTTTCCTCTGCCGCCTCTCTCTGTCTGCGTCTTCTGCCCGCCTCCGAATTCCGCTTTCCGCTGATACGCCGCAACGGTTTTCGACTCCTGGCGCGCTTTCCGCTTTTCTCCTGTACCGCCAGGCCCGGCGCCCGTGCCCGCTCCGGCGTTCCCGGCAGCCGCGTTTTCCCGGCTGTCTCTGACTCTCGCCGAGATTTCCGCCACCTGCAGGGCAATCTTTTGTTCGTCCTCATCCGCAGCGCCGTCTCCGCTGCCCTCCGCGTACTCCACGGTGACGGAAACGGAAAATCCGCACCGCTCGTTAAAGATTTTTTCCAGCACCCGGATCAACTCCTGCTCCATGCTGCGGGCAGGCACGGTGTCCGGCGCGGTGAGCACGATGTGTTCCTGCTCCGGATAAGAGATCTCACTGTTTTTAAACATAATATATAAAATATGACTGTATTCCTTTAATTCCTCCAGAATACTTTCTCTGTAGACATCCATCAGCCTGGCCGGACTGTACTGTGGAGACAGAATAAACCGTTCATAGATCATGACAGTGATATTCACCCCTGAAAACAGCTGCTTTTTGATCTCCTCCTGCACCTGCCAGATCTCCCGCTTGCGGATCAGCCGTTCACTGCTGATATAAATGCGCAGAAAATCTTTCCTGCTGGTGGCAGACACTCTTTCCACGGTAGTCTGCTCCAACAGGTCATGCAGGCTTTTGTCCAGCTTCAGCGTCGGAAACACTTCAAAATATGGTTTTCCCATGCCGCTTTCTCCATATGCGGCCTGCGCTTACGCAGGCCAGTGATCCAGTTCCTGTTTCAGTGCCTCCAGAAGCTTATCCTCCGGCACCTTGCGCAGAATCTCGCCTTTTTTGATGAGAAGCCCCTCGCCGATGCCCCCGGCAATGCCGATATCCGCCTCTTTGGCCTCCCCCGGTCCGTTCACGGCGCATCCCATCACCGCCACCCTGATATCCAGCGGATAGTCCTCCACCATGGCCTCCACCCGGGACGCCAGTCCGATGAGGTCGATCTTTGTCCTTCCGCAGGTAGGGCAGGATACCACCTCCACGCCGCCGCGGCGAAGCCCCAGCGTGCGCAGGATCAGCCTGGCCGACCGGATCTCCTCCACCGGATCTCCGCTCAGAGACACTCTGACCGTGTCCCCGATTCCCCGGTTTAAGATCAGCCCCAGACCCAGCGCGGATTTGATATTTCCCGACCACACCGTGCCTGCCTCCGTGATTCCCACATGCAGCGGGTAAGCCGTCTGCTCCACCAGCAGTTCATGCGCCCTGACGCACATCATCACGTCGGAAGACTTGATACTGATGACCAGATTGTCATATTCCAGTTCCTCTATCATGCGGACCTTCTCCAGCGCGCTCTCCACGATCCCTTCCGCCGTCACGCCATGGTATTTTTCCACAAGCGGCTTCTCCAGTGAACCGCTGTTTACGCCCACTCGGATGGGTATATTTCTCTCCCGTGCCGTATCCACCACGGCTTTCACTTGCTCCCTGCCGCCGATATTGCCGGGATTGATCCGTATTTTGTCGGCGCCGTTTTCCATGGCCGCGATGGCCATCCGATAGTCAAAATGAATATCCGCCACCAGCGGTATATGGATCTGTTTTTTAATCTCGGCAATGGCCTCCGCCGCCTCTATGGTAGGTACGGTGCAGCGAATGATCTCACACCCGGCCTGCTCCAGGCGCAGAATCTGCCGAACGGTGGCCTCCACGTCCTCCGTGGGCGTATTGGTCATGGACTGTATCAGGATGGGACTTCCCCCTCCGATGCATCGATCCCCTATCTGTACCTTTCTGGTATGGTCTCTGTACATATTTTCCCGCCCCTTTCCTCTTGTACATTCTCCAATTTTATCACAACAGCCCCGGTTTCTCCACCGGTTTTTTTACATCTTTTTCGCATAATAAGATCCGCTGACATTCTCGACCTTTCCTTTCAGTGTCAGTTCCAGCAGAAGTTCCATCATCTCCTGCAGGGTAAGCTGTCCCATGCCGGGCATGGCCGACATCTGGATATACAGCTGCTGCACGGGTGCGGGCGTATAGTCCAGCAGTTCCCACAGCGCTCTCTCCCGCCTGCCAAGTCCGCCCGCCGCATCCTTTTGGGACGGCGCATTTCTGATCGCTTCGTTTTCGCCAGGTTTGTTTTCGCCAGACTCATTTTCCGCGGGCGTCCCCGCCGCAGCCCGGTTCCATCCCGCACTCAGCTTTTCCAGCAGATCCTCCACAGACAGCACCACGCCCGCTCCCTGGCTGATCAGCCTGTTGCAGCCATCGCTGAGCCGGTCCGTCACTCTGCCGGGTACACAATAGATTTCCCGCCCCTGTTCCAGCGCCATATCCACCGTAATAAGCGTCCCGCTCTGCCGCCTGGCCTCCACTACCACCACCGCGTCCGCAAGCCCGCTGATAATGCGGTTTCTGGGCGGAAAGAGTTCCGGCCTCGGCTGGGTTCCCGGAAGATACTCCGAGAGCACGCCGCCGCACCGAAGCAGCGCCTGATAGAGCGTCTGATGGCTGGGCGGGTAGCAGATATCCACGCCGCACCCCAACACGCCGAAAGTGGGGCCGCCCTGCTGCGCCGCTGCGCGCTGGCTGATGCCGTCCACTCCCAGCGCCAGACCGCTGACCACCTGGATACCCGCTGCCGCCAGTTCTCTTCCCAGTTCCTCCGCCACGCCTCTGCCGTAGGGAGAACATCTCCTGGCGCCGATCACGGCGGCGCTGGGCCGGTTGTCCTCCGGAACGCCTCCCCGCACATACAGCGCAAAGGGCGGATCCGGAATATTTTTCAGCCGCTGCGGATAGGCCGGATCCTGGCTGTAGAGAAAACGGATTCCTCTTTTTAACAGTTTTTCGTATTCTTCCTGTATATCCCAGTCCTTTTTCCGCATTTTCCATGCCGCCGTCCTCTTCTCCCCCAAAAGCTGCAGCAGTTCTTTTTCCGATGCGCGCCATGCATTTTCCGGTGTTCCGTATTCTTCCAGAAGAATCGATGCATGCTTTCTTCCGATGCCCTTTACGCTGTCTATAAAATAAGCGTAAGGCACCTGATCCGTATGCTTTTGGTCCATCCTCTCACCCCTTCCCTCTCCGATATTTGGTATCCATGACACGGTAGCAGAGCGCCTCCGCCAGATGTGTCCTGCCGATTCGCTCGCTCTCCTCCAGATCAGCAATGGTGCGCGCCGTACGCAGGAGTCTGTGATACGCCCGTGCGCTTATCTCCTGCTGCTGCATCAGTTTCTCCAGCAGTCTCTCCTCCTGCGTCCCCAGGGCGCAGTACTTCTGCATATCCCTGGCCTGTATCTCGCTGTTGAAGCGATAGCCTGTCCCGGCAAATCTTTTTTCCTGAAACCTGCGGGCCGTCTCCACATGTCCGCGCATGGCTCTGCTGTCCGTGTGTTCATCCCTGCTGCCAAGTCTGCGGATATCCAGGGCCGGGGCCTCCACACACAGGTCGATCCGGTCCAGCACGGGTCCCGATATATGCCCCAGATACCTGCGCACCTGTGCCTCGGAACAGGTACACCGGTTCAGATCCGGATAATAGCCGCAGGGGCAGGGATTCATGGCCGCTACCAGCATAAAATCCGCCGGGTAGCAGTAACTGCCGTAATTTCTGGAGATTACCACCCTTTTTTCCTCCAGCGGCTGTCTCAGAAGATCCAGAACCGCCCTGGGAAATTCGGGAAGTTCATCCAGAAACAGCACGCCTCTGTGCGCCAGGGACACCGCCCCGGGCCGCGGTATTGTGCCGCCCCCTGCCAGCGCCTGGGCCGAGACCGTATGATGGGGACTCACAAAAGGTCTCTCGGTAACGAGAGTTCTGGAGGCATTTAACAGTCCCTGTATGCTGTAGATATTGGATACCTCCATGCTCTCCTGAAGTGTCATGGGCGGCAGGATACCGGGGATTCTTTTGCCCACCATGGTCTTGCCCGTTCCGGGAGGCCCGATAATGAGCATGTTGTGAAACCCCGCGGCGGCTATCTCGGCCACGCGCTTTACCATCTCCTGCCCGGCAATATCGGCAAAATCCGGCGTTTCCCCGCCATCCGGCTCAGAAAGGGGCCCGGACGCCTGCTCAGAGGACGTTATGGGCGGCAGGATGCTGCTGCGCTTCTTTTCGTCCGCCCGCAGATACTCCAGAAGCTGTGCCATACTTTCCGCTCCCACCACCTCTATCCCTTTTACCACGCTGCCCTCACAGGCATTTTCCGCGGGCACAACACATCTTGTCAGCCCGCTCTCCGCAGCCGCGCGCACAATGGGCAGGATGCCCCGGACTCTCCGCAGTTTCCCGTCCAGCCCAAGTTCTCCGATAAAAAGGGTATCCCGAAAGCTGCTTTCGGGAATCTTGCCCAGAGCGCCCAGAATTCCCACTGCAATGGGCAGGTCAAACCCTGTGCCGTCCTTTCTCACATCCGCCGGGGATAAATTTACGGTGATCCGCATGGGCGGCAGATCGATCCCCACATTTTTCAGTGCCACGCGCACCCGCTCCCTGGCCTCTTTCACTTCGCCCGCCAGATATCCCACCAGTTCCAGTCCCGGCAGTCCCTGGGCGGCGTCCACCTCCGTCTGCACCAGATAGGCCAGAATCCCCCTGAGTGCACCCGCATATACGCTGCTGTACATAAATATCTCCTTTCTTTTGAAGCGTTCCTATATGGTTATTGATATGGGTTTTTGATAGATTGTGCAATGAATTGTAAATTGTAAAATGGATTTGTTGAATGATTTGTGAAATGATCTGTGAAATGATCTGATGAAAAATCTGACAGATTGTCTGTGGATTATTTAAAGAACTGTCTGCGAAATGTCAGGCGCCGCGGTACAGCCCAGCCCGCTGCTTTTGCGGACGTACTGCCGCCGCGCCTGATCACATGAAAAAAAGAATCTGATCTCAATATACCTGATAGACCACCGGCGCGTCGGCACCGTCTGTGCGGCGCAGCACCACCACCGCCTTCAGCACATCCGCAAGATGCAGCCTGATTCCGCTGCGCTCCCCCTCGGAAAATATGCCGATGAGAGATTCCCGCGCTGCTTCAGCGCCGGATGCGTACACGGGCGCAAGTACCAGACAGCCCGCGTCTGCAGCCTTAAGGGCAGCGCGCACAGCACTGCCGTCTTCAAGCCTCTCCGTCATAATCACATCCGCATCTTCCCGCAGTGCCGCCTCCATTGCCTCCGGGAAATCCGCAAAATCCGTCTCTTTTTCCCGCTGGCTCACCACCGCCTCCTGATGGCCGTGCAGAAATTCCACCGGATCCTCCAGCGTGACCACGTGCACCTGTCTGCGCCGGTTGATTTCACGGATGACCGACGCCATGGCGGTGGTTCTGCCGCTTCCCGCAGTCCCCGCAAAGAGCACCAGCCCGCTATCGCCCATACCAAGCTGCAGCACGGCATCCGGAATTCCCAATTCCTCCGGCTCCGGCAGCCGCTCGGGTATCAGCCGCAGCGCAAGGGACACATTTCCTCCCTGTCTGTATGCGCTGCACCTGCAGCGTCCGGACTCCGCCGTCTGAAAAGACAATGTATATGCGCCGCGTTCCTCAAACCGCTCCCTCTGCTGTTCGTTCATCACCGCGAGAACCACCTCCAGCGTATCCGCTGGGATAAGTCTGGGATAACTCATGGCGGTCAGTTTCCCGCCAACCCGCATTCTGGGCGGGATCCCCGCCGTCAGGTGAATGTCGGAAGCATTTGCCGAACTCGCCGTCCGCAATATTTCCCAAAGATCGATCATTTGTTTTGTTCCTTTCTGCGTCCCTGTCCGCCACAAAAAGCATACCATATTACAAGCGGAAAAGAAAGTCCCTATGTCTGCTTTATTTTTTCCCTCAGTTTCTCCACTGCCCGTTTCTCTATCCTGCTCACATAGCTTCTGGAGATTCCAAGCCGCTGCCCTACCTCGCTCTGGGTCACTTCCCTGCCGCCCATAATACCATAGCGCAGCAGCAGTATTTCCTTTTCCCTGGGCGTCAGGCACTCATTCATCAATCTGAACATTTTCTTCAGATTTTCCTGTTTTTCCATCTGATCCACGATGTCCGTCTGCTGCTGTTCGATCACATCCAGCAGATTGATCTCGTTTCCTTCTTTGTCGGTTCCGATGGGTTCGTACAGAGAAACCTCTCTGGACATCTTTTTTCTGGCGCGCAGCATCATCAGAAGTTCGTTGTCGATACACCGGCATGCGTACGTCGCCAGCCTGCCCTTTCCCGCGTCAAATGTATTTACGGCCTTGATCAGCCCTATCGTCCCGATGGAGATCAGATCTTCCATTTCCTCGCCCGAATTCTGATATTTCTTGGCGATGTGGGCAACCAGCCGGAGATTTCGTTCGATCAGCACCTCCTTGGCATATGCCGCCTCTTTGCCGCTTTTTTCTCTTAAAATACGAATATAGTAAGCCTCTTCCTCTGAGGACAAGGGTTTTTGAAATGTTTTCAAGACGGCCCCCAAAAGCAGGTTTACTATATTCTATGTTTTTTGCTCTTTCTGAGTGCCTTTCCCACCCAATACTTTTGCCCCGGGGGATCCTCCGCACAAAAACGCCATGGTCAGAACAGAAAATCCGCCATGACATAATTGCTCACATCAATCCCTTTTCCGGTCAGTCTGACACGATCCCCGCTTATCAGCAGACCGTTTCTTTCGTGCTTTGCCAGCACATTCCCGTATACGCTCTCCATGCTGCGGCCGAATGTCCGGGCAAAGGCCTCCTTTTCCACGCCGTCAGCCAGCCGCAGCCCCAGAAACATGGTTTCTTCCATCTGTTCCTGCACGCTCAGCTTCTGCCCCTGCTGCCTGGGCAGCCCTCTTTTGATACGGGCGCTGTACGCCTCCATGTCATCCTCATTGCTCATGCGGATATTTTCCACCATGGACGCCGCGCCCAGTCCCAGTCCGAGATAATTTTCCCTGGTCCAGTAGACCAGATTGTGCCTGCACGCAAAGCCGGGACGGGCATAATTGGAAATCTCATACCGCTCATACCCCTCCCGTCCCAATATTCTGGCTGTGAGAGCATACATTTCCCTCTCCTCGTCCTCTGTGGGCAGAGGCAGCCTGCCCTCTTTCTGCCGCTCATAAAACGGAGTCCCCTCCTCCACAATCAGGCTGTATGCCGAGATATGCGTCGGTCTGGGCGTCAGGGACAGCACCTTCTGCAATGTCTCGCAGTACTGCGCAGCACTCTGCCCCGGCAGAGCCGACATCACATCCACATTCACGTTGCCAAAACCGGCGGCCCGCGCCGCCTCATACGCCTCTAGAAACATGTCAAAGGTATGGATCCTGCCCAGCTTGCGCAGCAGCCTGTCGCTGGAAGACTGCAGCCCCAGGCTGAGCCTGTTGAACCCCAGATCCAAGTATGCCGACAGGCTTTCCCGGTTCACCGTCCCGGGATTAGCCTCCACGGAGATTTCCATACAGTCCGCAAAACGAAAACTTTCCCGCAGACACACCATAATACGTTCCATCTGCGCCGGTGTCAGCAGACTGGGCGTTCCTCCCCCGAAAAAGACCGTCCGCACTTCATAGGCCGCATACCCGGAAGACTCCAGGCGGATTTCTTCCAGAAGCGTCTCCACATATTCTTCCCGTTCATTTTCTTTCGATGGAAAGGAGAGAAAGTCACAGTAGCTGCACTTCCTCACACAAAAGGGAATATGAATGTATATACTCAATTGTTTCATAGCGCTGCTCTATTTTTTGTCATCCAGCTTCAGAACGCTCATAAATGCTTTCTGCGGAATCTCCACACTGCCGATCTGACGCATGCGCTTTTTTCCCTCTTTCTGCTTTTCCAGCAGCTTCTTCTTGCGGGTGATATCGCCGCCGTAGCACTTGGCCAGCACGTCCTTGCGCATTGCCTTGACGGTCTCGCGGGCAATGATCTTCCCGCCGATCGCCGCCTGAATAGGGATCTCGAAGAGGTGTCTTGGGATCTCCTCTTTCAGCTTTTCGCACATTTTGCGCCCTCTCTCATAGGCGCTGTCCGCATGGACAATAAAAGACAGGGCGTCCACTTCCTCCCGGTTGATCAGTATGTCCAGCTTTACCAGGCTGGACTGCTCATATCCTTTCAATTCGTAGTCAAAGGAGGCATATCCTCTGGAGCGTGATTTCAGCGCGTCAAAAAAGTCATAGATAATCTCATTCAGAGGGAGTTCATACTTCAGCAGTGCCCTGGACGCTTCTATATACTCCATGCCAAGATATTTGCCCCTTCTCTCCTGACACAGTTCCATAATGGAGCCGATAAATTCCGTGGTGACCATAATCTCCGCATTGACCACAGGTTCCTCCATAAAATCGATCTCCGACGGATCCGGCAGATTGGTGGGATTGGTCAGTTCCGTCACCTCTCCGCTTGTCCTGTGCACTTTGTATACTACGCCCGGCGCAGTGGTCACAAGATCCAGATTGTACTCTCTCTCCAGCCGTTCCTGCACAATCTCCAGATGCAGAAGCCCCAAAAATCCGCAGCGGAATCCAAATCCCAGGGCAACGGAGGTCTCCGGCTCGTAATGCAGCGCCGCATCGTTCAGCTGCAGCTTTTCCAGAGCGTCCCGCAGATCCGGATACTTGTCCCCATCAGCGGGATACATGCCGCAGTACACCATGGAATTGGCCTTTTTATATCCGGGCAGCGGACTCTGGCAGGGACGCCCATCCTCCGTCACCGTATCTCCCACCGCGGTATCCTTTACATTTTTGATGGACGCGGTAAAATATCCCACCATTCCTGCCGACAGTTCGTCACAGGGAATAAACTGTCCCGGCCCGAAATATCCCACCTCCACCACATCCGCTCTGGCTCCGGTGGCCATCATCCGCACGGTCATTCCTTTTTTTATGGTTCCTTCCATGATCCGGCAGAACACGATGACTCCCTTATAAGAGTCATACAGAGAATCAAAGATCAGCGCCTGCAGCGGATTCTCAGGATTTCCTCCCGGCGCGGGGATCTTCCGCACTACCTGCTCCAGCACATCCTCGATGCCGATGCCGCATTTGGCGGAGATCAGCGGCGCGTCCTGGGCCTCCAATCCGATCACATCCTCGATCTCCTCTATGACGCGCTCTGGCTCCGCACTGGGAAGGTCGATCTTGTTGATGACAGGAAACACATCCAGATCGTGATCCAGCGCCAGATAGACATTGGCCAGCGTCTGCGCCTCTATGCCCTGAGCGGCGTCCACTACCAGAACGGCGCCGTCACAGGCGGCAAGCGCGCGGCTTACTTCATAATTAAAGTCCACATGTCCCGGGGTGTCGATCAGATTGAAAATATATTCCTCCCCGTCCTGCGCCCTGTAAATAATGCGCACGGTCTGTGCCTTGATGGTGATCCCCCGCTCCCGCTCCAGATCCATATTGTCCAGGATCTGATCCTGCATCTCCCTGCTGGTCAGCAGCCCTGTCTTTTCAATAATGCGGTCGGCAAGCGTTGATTTACCGTGATCTATGTGTGCTATAATACAAAAATTGCGTATTTTACTCTGCTCGATTGCTGACATACCGTTTCCCGTGCCTTTCCGTGACAATCCTGTCTGTTTTTACATATAAATAATCCAGTTTTTCCACGATATTGTAACAGACTTCAGGCGAGTATGCAAGCATCATTCCCCGCTCTCCCCCGACAGCACCATGTCCAGAATATGCGCCAGCGGGTCACAGGTGTTCATAACCTCCTCCACGGTATTGTTGGAGTCGCCCAGTTCAATCAGGAGCGTGCGCGGCATAAGATGCATATTATATCTGTAGGCTTTCAGATAGATCCTGCGCGTCAGCCCCGGATAGTATTCTCCCGCAATGACCTGCATCTGAAAGGAAAACGCCAGGTTAAAATCCAGGTTGGGATTTTTCAGATAATCGATATCTCCGGTCTTTCTGGTTCTGCTCAGACCGTTAAATAGCATAAATGTAGCCGTGGGCCTGCCGTCCAGGTCAATAACCCGCCTTGTCCCGTCTATGCCCGCGTCTCTATGTAAATCAATGACCACCTGTATACTCGGATATTCCTCCAGAATCTGCTGCAGAGCCGGGAGGGATTTTGCATAGGCATCGTCCCTGACGGTATCGTATTCCTCCGTGTGGTGCAGCACTCCGTAGCCGTATTCCTCCGTCAGAATCTGCGTCAGCCTGTCTCCCACCCCCACGATCGTCTGGGATCTGTCACCGGGTACGGAATCGGAAAATCCCTCCAGGGAATGCGTGTGATAGATCAGGATCTGCGGCGAAGGCCCGTTTTTGTCTATCGTCACATCTTCCGATAACAGCGCTTCTATGTTCAGCTGGTCGCTTCCTGCCATAGTTCCCGCATCGATGGCGTAAAAAGTGGCGACCAGGTTTTTATATTCTCTCAGAGCCTCCCAGTCATAGAAGTTGATCTGCTGATGGCGCAGGAATGTACTTGCACCCGCGATATCCAGGTTTTCCATACTGCCTATGTCTTCCAAATCTTCCGTTCCGGGCGGCGCCTCCGACGATGCGCCCCGGTTTTCCTGTTCCATGGCATACAGCAGTTCCTCCCCCACCGTCTGTAAAAACTGCGTCTCATCAGCCTGATCCTGCATTCCCTGCCCATTTTGGTTCTGCGCATCCGGCCCGTCCTGATCCGGCTGCTTTTGTCCCTGCTGCGCCGCATCCGGCTGCGTATTTAGCCCCTGCGTCAAAAGTTCATATGTCTGCTCGTCCTGAATATCCAGGACGGCTTCCGCCCGTTTCATATAATAACCGTATATGGGAAATTCCTGCAGCGCGCCCGCACTGAGCATCTCCGCCGCGGAGCCCTGCGCGTCTTTCCTCTGTGCATAAGAAAAAAAGGGCAGAAACTGTTCTATGATCTTTTCCGCAGAATATTCCGCCGCCATGCTCCTGGCGGCATCCGCGAGAGACACTCCCTCACCGCCCTGTGCTTTCCGCACGCCGGCAATCAGCGCCGCCCCCACTATAATTCCCGCTATATATCTTCCCCTTTTTCCGATCCTGCTCTTCAGATTAATAGCTGTGCCCTTCTTTCTTTCCGACTGCCTATATATATGCGGCGGGGCATTTTTTCTATGCAAGATCCAGCGCAATATTGATACCCTCCGAGACGGTGTAACTGACACGCTTGATCACCGCGTCGATATCCTTGCTTGTCACATACATGTTATTCAGTTCCGAAAGCGTCCTGCGATGGGAGCCCAGATAACTTCTGCTGTCAAAACTCTCCTCCCCGCTCATCAACTTTTCCAGCGCATCCCCCACTATGGTGGCCGCATCCACCACGGTCGGTACGCCGATGGCGATCACCGGCACCCCCAGACTCTCCTCGGTCAGTGCATTTCTGTGGTTGCCAACGCCGGAACCGGGATGAATGCCCGTATTGGTGATCTGTATGGTCCGGTTCAGCCTTCTGGTGCTTCTGGAGGCCAGCGCATCGATGACGATGATCACGTCCGGCTCCGTCTGCTGCACCACACCCTTTATGATTTCCGCCGCCTCCATTCCCGTCTTTGCCGTGACTCCCGGTTCGATACTGCTGATCATATGCATCCTGGGTCTGCTGTAGGCCGCCTTTCCATATTCTTTGACCACATGTCTGGTGATAAACAGATTATCCACCACGTTGGGTCCCAGAGCGTCCGCCGTCACATCCCGGTTGCCCAGTCCCACCACCAGCACCGACTGCTCTTTCTCCGATTCGGGAATAATACTCTGCAGCTGCTGCGCCAGTTTTTCCGATATCTCCCGATGATAATCCTCATCCGGCTCCAACATGCCCGGCGCTTCCACCGTAATATAAGTTCCCATGGGTTTTCCCATAGATTTTGCGGCATT
>JAAVAG010000130.1 GCA_014804185.1 Lachnospiraceae bacterium | reverse complement strand
GTGCGGCAGCAGCAGGAGCAGATGGAGACGGAGAAAAAGAATGTGCTGTATGCGCTGGCAAAGATTGCCGCTCAAAATGCCGACTGCCGGAAAGAGTATATGGAGAGACTGGGAAAGGGCTGCAGGGTATTGGCCCAGGGCATGCAGCTCTCCCCGGCTTTTGAGGGACAGGTATCGGATACTTTCATAGACGCGGTGGAACTGGCGGCGTCTCTGTGCGATATTGGGAACATTGCCATTCCCAGGGAGATCCTGAGAAAAAAGGAAGGGCTGACCGCGGAGGAGGAGGAGACGCTGCGAACGCATACGGATATAGGGGCCGATATTGTCAAAGAACTTTATGTAAGCAATGACTACAATGATTTTATCGGTATATCGGTTGATGTGATCCGCCGCCACCACGAGAAATGGGACGGAAGCGGATACCCTGACGGACTGCGTGGGGAAGAAATTCCGCTGGCGGCCCAGATCGTTTCCGTTATGGAGGATTACTGCATGCTGACGGAGCAGGGAGCCTGCGACAGGGAGGAGGCTCTGCGCAGGATGGCCCAGGAAGCAGGTAAAAAATACAATCCTGATATTTTTAAAATATGCTCTAAAATATCCCGTCAGCTGGGCTGACAGATATTTAATATTTAAATTTGGGAGGAATGAAGGATGATATCCGATGAGGAATTTCGAAGAATTGCTGGTTATATGAAGCAGCGTTACGGGATCGATCTGAGCCAGAAAAAGGTGATCGTGAACGGAAGACTTGAAAATTATATCAAGCGGGGCGGATGGCATAGCTTCGACGAGTTTATGAACGCTGTGGAAAATGATAAAACCGGCAATCAGGAAAAGATGCTGGTAAATTTTCTGACGACAAACCATACTTATTTTATGAGGGAATTCGAACACTTTGATTATTTTAAGGGCGTGGTGCTCCCCTGGCTGAAGGCAAAGGAAAGTTCTAAAAAAGATCTGCGGATCTGGTGCGGTGCCGCCTCTTCCGGGGAAGAGCCTTATATGATCGCTATGGTTCTGGCCGACTTTTTTGGTATAGAGAGGGGGAAGTGGGATACCAAAGTCCTGGCGACGGATATTTCCACCAAGGTGCTTCAGAAAGCCATGCAGGGAATCTACAGCGCGGAGCAGCTCAAGAATATGCCGGAGCAGTGGAAAAAGAAATTTTTCAAACCCGTCATGGGCGGAACCCAGTATCAGGTCACACCGGAGCTGAAGCAGGAGGTCATATTCCGGCAGTTCAACCTGATGGATCCTTTTCCTTTTAAAAAGAAAATGCATACCATATTTTTGCGCAATGTCATGATCTACTTCGATGAAAAGACAAAAAATGAACTGCTTCAGAAAGTGTATGACGCGCTGGTGCCGGGAGGGTATCTGTTTATCGGGACAACAGAGACGCTGGACCGCAGCAGTACGCCGTTCCAGATTATTCAGCCCTCAATATTCAGAAAGAAAGAAGGAATATAAGATATGCGTCCAATTAAAGTATTGATTGTGGAAGATTCACTGGTATTCAGAGAACTGCTGGTGCAGAATCTCAGCAAGGATCCGGCGATCCAGGTAGTGGCCACAGCCCGGGATCCCTTTGAGGCCAGAGACCTGATCCTGCAGCATCATCCGGATGTGATGACGCTGGACGTGGAACTGCCCAGAATGAACGGAATCGAATTTCTGCGCAAGCTGATTCCGCAGTATCCGTTTCCTGTGGTGGTGATCAGCGCGCTGAGCGACAAAGTGTTTGACGCCATGAACGCGGGAGCGGTGGATTTTGTGGCGAAGCCTGCCGTTTCAAATCGGGCGCAGCTGGTGGACTTTATCAAAAACGAACTGCTGGTAAAGATCAAGATTGCCTCCACCGCCAAAATCAGCAATATTAAAAAGACTGTCATGATGCAGCAGGAGCAGCAGCAGCATCTGACTGCGAAGAGGAGCAATCTGCTTGTGGCCATCGGCGCTTCCACCGGAGGCACAGAGGCGATCTTCTCGGTGGTGAAAGATTACGGCACGGATATTCCGGGGATTGTCTGTGTGCAGCATATGCCGCCGGGATTTACTGCCATGTATGCAAAGAGGCTCAACGATCAGTGCCGCATCCGGGTAAAAGAGGCGGAGACGGGTGACAGGGTACAGCCCGGGCATATGTTGATCGCGCCCGGCGGGGACAGACACATGCATCTGGTAAAGGTAAACGGTACCTATCAGGTGGAGGTAAAGCCGGGACCCAGGGTGAACGGACACTGCCCGTCGGTAGATGTGTTATTTGACTCGGTGGCACGTGTGGCCGGATCGGACGCGCTTGGAATTATTCTCACCGGAATGGGGGGCGACGGCGCAAAGGGACTGCTGGCCATGAGACAGGCGGGAGCAAGGACCATCGGACAGGACGAGTCCACCTGTGTCGTTTACGGTATGCCCAAGGTCGCCTATGATCTGGGAGCGGTGGAGTATCAGGAAAAATTGTCTGATATCGCAGGCAGAACATATGCGTTATTAAATAAAATGTAAAGGAGAAAGAGAATGAAGATTCTATTGGCTGAGGACGATTTTGCGACAAGGAAGTTTATGGTAAATTTCCTGTCAAAGTACGGTGAGTGTGATGTCACTGTGGACGGCATGGAGGCTGTAGACGCATTTATGATGGCTATGGAAGACGGGGAGCCCTACGATCTGATCTGCCTGGATATTATGATGCCTGTCATGGACGGATATCAGGCGCTTGTGGGCATCCGCAACCTGGAGAAAGAGAGAAATATTCCGGAGGATAAGGCGGTCAAAGTGATCATGACTACCGCACTGAACGAGGAGCGGAACGTTAAAATGGCGTTTGAACTGGGGTGCACGATCTATTCCGGAAAACCGATCGATCAGGACAGGTTTGAGCAGGCGCTCAAAAAACTGAACTTGATATAGTAAGAGGAAAGTGTTAGAATATGCATGAAAGGAGTAGGATATGGCTGAAGAATTTAGTACAGATGGCATGCTGGACATGTACCTGTTTGAAAACGGACAGTTGTTGGAACAGCTGCAGGACACCGTTTTGGAACAGAAAGATGCTGACAGCTTTGACGAAGACAGCATAAATGAAATATTCAGAACCATGCATACCATAAAGGGTTCCTCCGGTATCATGATGTTCGACAATATTACGGCTGTGGCGCACAAACTGGAGGATGTCTTCTATTATCTGAGAGAGTCCCACCCCGATAATGTGCCCCATGTGGAACTGGTAGAGCATGTGCTGACAGTAGCGGATTTCATCTCAAACGAGATGGATAAGATCCGCGGCGGCGATACGCCGGATGGTGATGAAAAAGGCATCATAGCGGATCTTGACAAGTTTTTGAACAGCATTAAGAGCGGAGGGAAGCAGGAGGGAAAAGAAGAACCGCCTGCCAATGTGCATGTAGAACCCAAGCAGTTTTACATAGCGCCCGTCGCTACAAGCGCCAGCCGCTTTTATAAGATTATTATCACTTTCTTTCCGGAGACGGAGATGGCAAATGTCCATGCCTATAAGATTGTGTATGCCCTGAAAGAGATGGCGGAGGATATTTTATATTCGCCGGAGGATATTATTTCGGATCCCAATATTTCCGAGGTCATTCTGCAGGAAGGTTTCAGAATTCTGCTGCAGGCTCAGTGCGCTGAGGAGGCAATCCGTGAGGCCATCGGTATCGGATATGATGTCAAGCAGGTCGATATCTTTGAGTGCAAGGCGGAGGAGTTCCTGCAGGGCTTTGATTTTGGAGGACAGAGTCAGCAGGTGATCGGAATCGATCTGGACTCCAGTGTGGAGGAGATCGATGCCCGCACGACAGGAAAGGCGGAGGGCAGCGGAGAGAAAGAAGAAAAGGCCGAGAAGCCGCAGATCGCGCCCGGCGATTTTGTCATCAAGTCCAAAGAGCCCGGAAAACAGAAGAAACTGGCCAAGGATAACAAGGCGTCATTTATCAGCGTGGATGTGCGTAAGATGGATCAGCTGATGGATCTGATCGGGGAACTGGTCATTTCCGAGTCCGTGGTGCTGCAGAGTCCCGATCTGAAAGTGCCGGGCCTTAACCTGGACAATTTCAATAAGGCGGCGGCACAGCTGGCCAAAAATTCCACAGATTTGCAGAATGTGATTATGTCCATGCGGATGGTTCCGCTGACAAATACATTCCAGAAGATGAACAGGATTGTTTTCGATGTGTCCAGAAAGCTGGATAAGGATATCGAGTTTGTGATGGTAGGCGAACAGACCGAGGTGGATAAAAATATTATCGAGCATATATCCGACCCTCTGATGCATATCGTCAGAAATTCCGTAGATCACGGAATCGAGAGCAGGGAAGAGCGTATCAGCGCCGGCAAACCGGAGAAAGGAAAAGTTACGCTGTCTGCGAAGACGGAAGCCGGTAAGGTCTGGATCAGCGTGGAAGACGACGGACAGGGACTGAGCCGGGAGAAGATATTGGCCAAGGCAAGAAAACAGGGACTTCTGGATCCTGATAAGCCGGATGAGGCATATACGGACAAGGAGGTATTCCAGTTCATTACGCTGCCGGGATTTTCTACCAACGAGCAGGTTACGGAGTATTCCGGCCGTGGCGTGGGAATGGATGTGGTGATTCAGAATATCCAGGCTATAGGCGGTTCTCTGGAGATCGAGAGTGTCGCCGGGATGGGCAGCATTATGAGTCTGAAGATTCCTCTGACGCTGGCTATCGTGGACGGTATCGTCATGGAAACCGGAACTTCTTCCTTTGTCATGGAGACCAGCGCTATCAAGCAGTTTGTCCGTGTCAGGGAGGATATGATGATCCACGAGCCCAACGGGGATGAGTATGTCATGATTCGCGGCGAATGTTTCCCTGTAATCCGGCTGGGAGACTGGTATGGTCTGACGGATTACAAGAGAAATGTGGAAGAAGGAATCATGATGATTCTTGAGGTCGAAGGCAGAAACGTGTGCCTGATGGTGGATAATCTGATCGGGGAACAGGAGATCGTCGTCAAGCCGATTCCTTCTTATATCAGAAAAGTGAAAGGCCTCTCCGGCTGTACGCAGCTAGGCGACGGCAGTATTGCTCTGATATTGGATCCCGCCGGATTGATGGAATAAAATATGGAGAAAGGAACGGTGTCTAAATGCAGGAAACAAGCGAACTGAAGAAAATGACGGAAAAGGCCCAGGATACTGTAAAAGAGATCGATGAAAAGTATATGACCTTTAAGTCAGGAAAAGAGTATTTTGGCCTGAAGATTGAGTATATCATTGAAATTATCAGGCTTCAGCCGATCACTGTGATTCCTGAGACAGAGGATTATATCAAAGGCCTGATCAATCTGCGCGGAAAGGTCATTCCCGTAATCGATGTAAGGCTGCGTTTCAAAAAGGAACCCTTTGAGTATGACGACAAGACCTGTATCATTGTCATCAGCGTGAGGTCAACGATGGTGGGACTGATCGTGGAGAAGATTGCGGAGGTCGTGGAGATCAAGGAAGAAGATATTCTTCCTCCCCCTACTATCGGGCGTGCCGACAGAGCGCAGAACAAATATGTATACGGCATAGGCAAGGTGGGCGATGAAGTCAAACTGCTGCTGGATCCCGACAAGCTGCTCAAT
>JAAVAG010000129.1 GCA_014804185.1 Lachnospiraceae bacterium | reverse complement strand
TCCGCTTTTCCGTCGCCCTCAATACCCGTCACGGCGACGCCCGTCACCACCGGAATGCCGCTCTCCTGCAGTTTGCCCTCCACATATCCGGCCATCTCCGGATCAAATCCGGGCAGCGCGTTGGGAGCCATATCCAGCACAAACGGACGCACTCCCTGCAGTTTCAGATTCTCCGCGATCTCCAGGCCGATATAACCGGCGCCGACCACTACCGCGCGCTTGATCTCTCCCGTATCCACCACGTCGCGCAGCCGGATGGCGTCCTCAGGCGTCCTGACAAAGAACACATTCTCCAGGTCACACCCTTCGATGGGCGGCTTTACCGGGCTTGCTCCCACGGAAATCACCAGCTTGTCATAGTCGTAGACTTTCTCCTCACCGGTTTTTTGATCCACCGCCGTCACCTTTTTGGACTCCGGATCCACTTTTACCGCCTCTGTCTCCGTCAGCACATGTACGCCGGTGAGTTTGGAATACTTCTCAGGCGTGTTCACGATCAGCTGATCCCTGTCCTCGATCACATGCCCCACATAATAAGGAAGCCCGCAGCCCGCATAGGAAATATTCTTTCCCTTGTTCAGCACGGTCACCTCACAGCTTCGATCCTCCCGCATCAGTTTTGCCGCAATCTTGGTTCCCGCGGCAACCCCTCCAAGTACTAATACCCTCATCTTCTACCTCCTTGATACATTTTATTAAAATTTCTCTGCCGATTCCGGTGTTTTTATGGATTTTCGACAATTTTTATCATTAAATTAATAATAACACTTGATAAACTGCACGTAAAATAATAAAATCAAAACTATATTATAGGTATTTTACTATATTCTTTCAGACAGCAGCCGGTGGACAAGGTTTTGCCGGTTCAGACAGACGCTCGGAGGTTTTTGCAAAAATGGCAACGCTGAAACAGTTAAAAACTTTTATCGCAGTGGCGGAATATAAAAAGATGAGTGACGCGGCCAGAAAACTCTATCTGTCGCAGCCTACGGTAAGCCAGACCGTCTCGGAACTGGAAAATGAGTATCAGGCCAGACTCTTTGAGCGCTGCCACAAAGAGTTGGTGATCACTCCCGCGGGGATGCTTCTTCTGCAGAATGCCCGGGAGATCGTAGCCATTCACGAACAGCTGGAGCAGACCATGCAGAACATGAACGCCCTGCGTCCCCTGCGCGTGGGCGCGACGCTCACGATCGGCAACACCCTGATGGGTTCCATGGCAGAAAAGCTGCTCAGCCTCCATCCCGATATCGACGTGTCCGTATTTGTGGACAACACCAAGACCATCGAGGAGAGGATGATCCACAACGAACTGGACATCGCCCTGGTGGAGGGTATCATAAGCCGCCCGGAAATCATAGCGGAACCGGTCATGGAGGATTTTCTGTGCGTGATCTGCGGCAAAGCGCACCCTTTCGCCGCAAAAACCGGCATTTCCATGGAAGATCTGCGGAATCAGAATTTTATCATGCGTGAGAAAGGAAGCGGCACCCGCGCCATTTTTGAAGATATCATGCTGACGCACCACATCCCCTTTGTCACCAAGTGGGAATGCAGCAGCCGCTGCGCCATCGTAGACGCGGTGCGGCACAACCTGGGACTGGGCGTCCTGTCGGAGCGCTGTATTAAAGAATATGTGGAGAAAGGGGAAATCTTTCCCTGTCCGGTGGAAAACGTGTCCATGAAACGCTATTTTTATCTTTGCCATCACCGCAGCCACCCTTTTACGCCCCAGATGCAGGACTTTGCGGAGCTGGTGAAAGCGTGGGATTAGGAAGTTCCCTGCTTTTTTATTTTCCCCCTCAAAAAAACGCCCGCATCACCCGGCAGGTGTTCTCGATGTCCTCATCCGTATGTGCATCCGACAAAAACAGCGCCTCAAACTGGGAGGGAGCCACATAGATCCCCCGATCCAGCAAATGACTGAACCAGGCTGCATACCGTGCCGTATCCGAAGATAAGGCACTCTCATAGTCCGTTACTTTCCGGGAGGTAAAAAAGATGCCAAGCAATGATCCCGCCCGGTTCACACATACCGTATCTCCGGCCGTCTCCCTGACCGCACAGGCAATTTTTTCGGCTTTGTCCTCCAGTCTTTTATAGATACCCGGATCCTCCTGCAGAATCCGCAGTGTCTCGATGCCTGCCGCCGTGGCCACAGGATTGCCCGAGAGAGTTCCCGCCTGATACACCGGCCCGATAGGAGAAACCATCTCCATGATCTCTCTGCGCCCGCCATAAGCGCCGATGGGCATCCCGCCGCCCACAATCTTGCCCAGAGCCGTCAGGTCCGGCGTCACACGGTAATATTCCTGCGCTCCTCCGAGAGCCAGGCGAAAACCCGTAATGACCTCGTCAAAGATCAGAAGCGCACCGTATCTTTCGGTGATTTCCCGCAGGAATTCCAGAAAGCCGGGCTGCGGCGGCACTACTCCCATATTGGCAGCCACCGGCTCTATTACCACTGCTGCAATCCCCTCCGGATCGGCGCGAAACAGCGCCTCCACGGATTCTCTGTCATTATACAGGGCAACCAGCGTGTTCTTCGTATAGTCTGCGGGTACTCCTGCGCTGTCCGGTACAGAAGTAGTCAGCGCCCCCGAGCCCGCCTTTACCAGAAGTCCGTCCGAATGTCCGTGGTAACAGCCTTTAAATTTAATAATCTTATCCCGTCCTGTGTACCCTCTGGCAGCGCGCACCACGCTCATCACCGCCTCGGTGCCGGAACTGACCAGACGGCTCACCTCCATGGACGGGATCATCTGTGCAATCATCCGCGCCAGCACCACCTCATTCTCTGTAGGTGCACCGAAACTTAAGCCCCGGCCGCACGCCTCCCGCACCTTTTCGATTACCCTGAGATGGGCATGTCCCAGGATTCCCGGCCCCCAGGAGCACACATAATCGATCATTTCGTTTCCGTCCACGTCCACGATTCTGTCTCCGCGGGCAGAGACGATAAAACGGGGCGTCCGTCCCACCGCCCCAAAAGCCCGCACCGGGCTGTTGACTCCGCCGGGTATGTACCGTTTTGCCTCCTCAAATAACGCCTTTGACCTTACCTCCATGGTTGGCCCTCCTTTCAACAAAACAACAGCACAGAGTGTTTTTTATGTTCAATCTGCTCTTTCCGTTGCAATAACCTCTCTGAACACCCGGTTCAATGCCGTCCAGTCCTTATTGTGATCATCTTCCATATGATCCGCTATCTCCTTTTGCCTGGCCGCCTCCAACCGGATAAAAGCCCTGATCACCGGCATCTGTGGATTTTCTTCCCTCTCCGTCGTCTGCTTCTTCTTTTCCAACAGATCCTCTATTGCGGCTCGCAGTTCCTGTGCCAGATCCATTTTCAACAGGCTCTCAAAAAGTACCGGCGGCGCTTCATGATACTTCTCAATATACTGTGCCGCCAGAAGCGGACGAAGTGCATACAAGTATTTCTTATACCGTACCGTATCACCGGTCAGATATTCCTGCAATGTGCTGTTGGCAGTGCCATAATAGTGACAGACCGCCGACTTCTCCGAAAAATACTGCCGCGACACTTCCGTGATTTTCTTCCAGTCTTCTGTGGTGCGATACACAATCGGAGAACCGCTCCACTCAAAAAGTGTTGCGTTTCCTTTTGCAAACTGCTTCAGAGCTTTCTTTAAGTCCCATCCGTTGATATCAAGCACCTCGTCAAGCTGCCACTCGATAACATCTCTCGGCTCGTCCAGCCGCAGATAATCCGCCTCCGGTCTGACATAAACAAATCTTACATCATAGTCGCTGTCCGGAGACGCAAATCCCCATGCTCTGCTTCCGGATTCTATGGCATGAAGGATGCGGACTCCCTCTTTCTCCTCTATTTCATCCAGTTTCTCTCTGATTTTCGTCTCTATATCTTTCATTTCAATTCACCCGTCACCACATACCGGTTTACTCTTTCCACAAATTTTTCCACTCCGTCCATGTCCGGCTGATCTGGAAGCGCAGTCTTTTCCGCCGCTTCATCCAGCCTGCGCTCGTATTCCGCAAGCATCTCGTAAAACGCCGGAGAAAACGTGCCGTCGGCAAGCATATAATCCCCTCGGCGTATGGCAAGCAGAATCGGGAGATCCTCTCTTCTATGTGTGATAATCTCTCCTTTTTCCAATATATCAACGGCCATCATAAACAGCCGGATCAGGTGCATGGCATGTTTGTTCAGGTGGTTATCGTCTTTCTTTTTGTTCCGCTTTCCGATTTTGTCATAATCACGCACTACCGTTCGCATCGTTCCCCAGAGATCCGTGTAATCGCGCAGCGGGAAATGCGTATAATCCGCATCCACAAAAATTTCTGTATCAAGATCAGGATTTTCCGACTGATCGATATACAGCCTTATACTTCCGGCATTTTTTCCCGTATATCTCCGGTTGAAGTCATCCAGTGCGTTCATTACCGATTTCAGGATATGTTTTTCCCGCTCACTCTGCGGCAGGGTATCTCTGGCAATGGCATTCTGCAGACGCCTCAGCTGTGCGTCCGCATAACCGCCAAAAGACTTGATCGCCCGTTTCGAGAGAAACAGTCTGCTGTTATCAATCAGCTCCTGCCCAAGTTCCGATTTGATCAGATATTGATCCTCATCCAGCCCAAGTATCTCGCAGGTGTTTGGATTGCATTCCAAAAGAAGTCTGATCAGCTTATTAAATCCGTATATAACGGTATCGGTCTTATCATCCTCATACTGCTCAAACCCGGTAAGCCCGATCAGGTCGGACGGCATCTGCAGCGTCACTCCCCGAAAATCAATGTCGCTTCCCTCATTCTCCGTTCCGTAAGCATAACTCCCGCCTACGCCAAGGAGCATGATTCGTTCTCCCAGACGTTCGTTATTTCTGATAAAATCATATTCCGCTGTCTGTAAAAGTGCCTTGAAATCCATATCAGCGCAGCCACCCCGCCACGTCCAGCGCGTGATAGGTGATGATCATTTTCGCCCCGGCCCGCTTAAAGCCCACCATGATCTCCATCACAGTCTTTTTCTCGTCGATCCATCCGTTTGCCGCAGCTGCCTTTACCATGGAATACTCCCCGCTGACATTGTAGGCTGCTATGGGAATATTGTACTTTTCAGCAATATCCCGGATAATGTCCATGTAGGCGATACCCGGCTTGGCAATTACCATGTCGGCTCCCTCCAGGATATCCTCCTCCACCTCGCGCATGGCCTCCCGCCGGTTGGCAGGATCCATCTGATAAGTTCTGCGGTCCCCGAACCCGGGAGCGGAGTGCGCCGCGTCGCGGAACGGACCGTAAAAAGCGGAAGCAAATTTGGCGCTGTACGCCATAATGGGAATATTGGTGAACCCATGTGCATCCAGCGCCTCCCGGATGACTCCCACCCGCCTGTCCATCATATCGCTGGGCGCTACGATATCCGCTCCCGCCGCCGCATAGCTGACCGCTGTCCTGGCCAAAAGGGGCAGCGTTTCATCGTTCAGGATCTCCCCGTCTTTTACCAGCCCGCAGTGCCCGTGAGAGGTGTACTCACAGAGACACACATCTGCGATCACAAGCAGATGCCTGTACTTTTCCTCCGCTTTTATAAATCGGATCGCCTCCTGGACGATACCGTGTTCATCGTAAGCCCCGCTTCCCGTCTCATCCTTATGCGCGGGAATTCCAAAGAGCAGCACGGCTCCCACTCCCGCCTTCACCACCCGGTCCAGTTCCTCCGGCAGCCGGTCGGGCGAATACTGGCAGATACCCGGCATGGACTTCACCGGGCTGCAGATATCCTGCCCCTCCATAACAAAAACCGGATAGATCAGTTCCTCTGTCCGCACATGATTTTCCCGCACCATATCGCGCATCGCCGGGCTAACTCTCAATCTTCTCAGTCTGTCCATCGTCCTCATTCCCTCCGGTTATTTTTTGAATCGTCTCCTCCGCCTCTTCCCCGGAAAAAACGCTCTCCCTCTCCAGGGTCTCTCTCAGCAGTTCCTGATAGATCCTTTTTCTCTCGCTCTCACTCCGGGTACGCCGGCGCACCAGCTCCCTTATCTCCCCCAGCCGCGCCGCCAGTTCTCCCAACAGAGGCGTCATAACGGGCCGCATCTGCTCTTTCAGGTACTGGGTCAGCGCAGGACTCTGCCCTCCGCTGGAAAAGGCCGCCACCACTTCCCCCTCTTTCAGGTAGGCGGGAAAAATAAAATCGCAGTCCTGCATCTGATCTACCGCGTTCACCGGTATCCCCGCTCTCCTGCAGGCTTCGCTGATCCGGCTGTTCAGCTTTGCATCATTCGTGGCTGCCACCACCAGTTCCTGCCCGTCCAGATCCGCCAGGTCAAACTTCTTTTCCCGGCATATGACATCCGCTCTCTCCCGGATCTCCGGCAGGATCTCCGGTGCTGCCACCGTGACCGCCGCGCCAAAATCCTCCAGCACTTTCACCTTATGCAGGGCGATGCGGCCTCCCCCCACCACAAGGCAACGCCTGTTTTTCAGTTCAATAAACATCGGAAAATAGGACATGCGCTCCCCCTTTCGTCCCGCATACCGCAAGGACGCGTCAGCCGAATCTTTTCCTTATTGTACCACAGATACCGGATGTTGGAACTATAATATTTTAAGAGAAATCCGTATCTGGATTGTTTTATATAACAGAAAGACACAAACCTTATCCAGAACCCCGGGGAGGAACAGATCAATGGACAACGGCGCAGACAGCTACCGACGTTTTCTGAACGGCGACGACAACGGTATCGTTGAGATCATAAGAGACTATAAGGACGGGCTGATCCTCTTTCTGAACCGCTATGTGAACAATATCCATATCGCGGAAGATCTGGCGGAAGATACCTTTTTTCGCATCGTCACCAGAAAGCCGTCGTACACGGCAAAATATTCTTTCAAAACCTGGCTGTATACAATAGGAAGAAATATGGCAATCAATTACGGGAAAAAGTACATGAGAAAGTTTTCTTCTGTTCCGGTGGAAGACTTTCACGATCTGTACCGGGATGAGGATCTCCTGGAAAAATCCTATCTGCGGGAAGAACGGAAAATTCTGCTCCACCAGGCTCTCTCCAGAATCAGACCTCTCTATGGCAGAGTGCTGTATCTGAAGTTTTTTGAGGATCTGACCAACGATCAGATTGGAAAAGTAATGAAAAGAAGTTCCCGCCAAATAGAAAATCTTGTCTACCAGGCAAAACGCGCTCTGAGAACGGAACTTGAAAAGGAGGATTATGTCTATGAAGAGTTATGAAGAAATGGCAGAAAATGTTCTGCTGCGCAGAAATCAATATGTGGCTCGTCAAAGAAAACGGGTAAAAAAAATGTGCAGTGCCGCAATGCTGGCATGTCTGTGCCTCATTGTCTTCTCCGGCATCGGGGTTTGGAACAGCAGCATACTCCGGGCGCCGGGTACCTCCGCGGACGACAGTTCTGATAAGGTCAATCCGATTCTTCCCGAGCAGGAGGATGCCCCTTTATCCGGCATTCAGAATTTATCCCAACAAAAAGAAAATATGTCTCAGGCAGGTACAGACGACACTCTCCGTCCCGACGCAGACGACAGCTATGCCCCGGAGACAGACAGCCGCGACAATGAGAACTTGGAACTGCCCGTATCCACCAGCAGTGAGGAAACAGCTGCCGATGAGCATGGAGAAGTCTATACGGAAGCTCCCCGCACCGACCAACTGACCGGGGACGCCGCCGCTCTTTTCTGCGGCTCCTATACCGAAGAAAACGGCGCATTTGTGGTCGTGCTCACACAGGATACGCCCCAGAGTCGTGCTGTGGTCTGTCGGGAACTTGGTTTTAACGAGAATAACGTCACATTCCGAACCGGCATCTATACGCTTGCCTACCTTACACAGCTGCAGGAGAAGATCAGCAATGCCATGATCAATCAGGAACTTCCTTTCGTGATTTCCTCAGCTGTCATGGAGACCTCCAACCGGATTCTGGTCACGGTCACCACACAGGAGGAGAGCAGCCTGGCCCTCTTAAAAAGCCTGGACACCGTCGGCGGAGCCATCGAGATCGAGTACGTGGAAAGCGGCTCGTCTTCCATACAGAATCTGTTGGAGAGTATCGAGGAATCGACACCCCGGTCGGAAGAAAAGACCGGGGACTGAACCCCTCTCCAAAACGCGCCATAATCCCGCAAATTCAACAAATGCACTCAATACTTGGACTCACCAGAATCCCTGTCCGCACCAGCTGGTACTCGTATGCCCAGCTTTCTCCCCGGGTTCTCCAGGCATCCGGGCCGCACCAGAAAGCGTTTTCACTGCAGTTGTGCAGTTGGCCGAACGTATTTCTTCGATTGCCGTAGGCGCGCAGTTCCAGGATATGGCTGCCCTTTTTCACCTGCGGAAAGTTCACCCGGTACGGGCTCAGGAACAAATCCCGGCTCTCCCGGCCGTCCAGTATCACCTCAATCAGCGGATTGCGGAATCTGGCTGCCTGTACCGTCAGTTCTCCGTCCTCCTGCAGCTGCACCGGAATCCGGTATACCAGATTTCCGCCGTAAAACGGCAGCCCCTGACGGCAGATATCACCGAAAGCCATCTGCGCCGGAAGATCTTCGACCACGGCGGTCCGCCCTGTTACCCTGACGCCAAAATCTCCCAGCAGATACATGGCCTCCAGATTCACTCCCGCGTGATAGGGAAGACTGACCTCCAGCACATTTTCGCCTTTTTTCAGGCCGTGAAGAACCACTTTCCGAATCTGTGTGTCCACATAATAGCCGCTGAGTTCATGGGACACCGGCACGCCGTTCCAGACAAGTTTTGTGGCGGGTTCATTCTCAAGAGCAAGTTCCACCTGCTCTCTTTCCACCTCTGACCGGATCGTATAGCGCAGCGAAACCCTGTGCTCGCAGACACGTTCTCCGTATATCCAGGGCTGGGCATAGGCGTCCGCCCTCTGGGGATACCCCAGTTCTCTGCGAAATGCGTTGTCCAGCCGCAGAATTTCCTCTTTTTCTCTCCAGCAGCCCTCATCCAGCCTGGATTCCGCCATATCCAGCACCAGGACATTGGGTTCCTCCAGGGTAACGGATACCGTCTCCGGGATCTTTACCGTCCGGCCAGCCGCCT
>JAAVAG010000128.1 GCA_014804185.1 Lachnospiraceae bacterium | reverse complement strand
TGCCATCCATATGTCGGAGTTTGAACCCAGAGAATACAGTTCCTACAATGATTTTTTCACGCGGAAACTAGCGAAAGGAGCGCGCAGCGTGGAGGAGGAGCAGGGCATCTTTGTCAGTCCCTGCGACAGCAGGCTCAGTGTCTGCAGAATCAGCCAAAACCATGTGTTTTCGGTGAAAAACACCCCTTATACCGTGGAAAGCCTTCTCAAAAGCAAAAAGCTGGCCCAGGCGTACGAGGGAGGATATGTCTGGGTGTTTCGGCTGTGTGTGGACGACTATCACCGGTATATTTATGTGGATAGCGGCACAGTGGGCAGAACTGTCCGGATTCCGGGGGTTTTTCATACGGTCAATCCTGCCGCAAACGATCAGTTTCCTATTTATAAGGAAAATACAAGAGAATACTGCCTTCTGCGGTCGGATAATTTCGGCGCGGTGATCCAGATGGAGGTAGGCGCCATGTTGGTGGGAAAAATAGAAAACCACCCGGCGGGCGGGACGGTAAAGAGAGGGCAGGAGAAAGGAAATTTTGCTTTCGGAGGTTCGACGGTGATCCTGATGACCCGGAAGGGGGCTGTCCGCCCCGACCGGGATATACTGAGAAATTCCGCCAAGGGGATAGAGACGAAAGTCAGACTTGGGGAGCGTGTAGGCATCAGGGAGCATGCGAAAACGGACATCCAGAAAAGCTGAGCGGGAATCCCTGTGGACAAATGGTCACAGGGATTATGTGTTTCTGACAGAAAACCCGCAGGAGGCCATTGCCAGATGTCTTTGGTGACAGCGCATGAGTCCCGCTGTTTTATTGTACAGCCAGAAAGAATACACAAGAAGATCGTTCGCCCTGCCGATTTTCTCTTTGGTGGTGCCGTGATAGAGGGTTCCTCCGCTGCGGATGCATGCCTTTGCCCGGACTGCCGCGATCAGCTCTGATTCACAGGTGATGGGTGTTTCGAATTCGGTAAAGCCAAATCCCGCACAGTCTGTCTTGTGGGCGTCGCTTCCACCGAATCCCGGCAGATTATATTTTGCGGCAAGAGCAGCGGCCTGGCGGTTGGAGTGTTCCGCCTCGCAGGCATTAAATGTCTCCATAAAATCAAATTCTCCCAGGATAGCGGGATTTTTGCGGTAGCGTCTGGTGTTCAGGAGACTTAAATATTTCTCCCCGCAGGGATGTGCGGGACCAAGGATACCGCCGAAGCGGTGAACCAGATCGATCAATATGGAAACAGGAAGCCCCCTCAGTTCCAGCAGAGGGAGTTTTGTATGTTCCGGCATAATCACCAGAATATGTCCCGCATCGATAGTGTCGTATTCGATGCCTTTCAGCAGGACAAAGTCTTTGAAAATTTCATCCGACTGGTGACGCGTGTAATGACGGTATGCCTCGTAGGAATTGTGGTCTGTGACGAGCATGCCGCTGTAGCCTTTGGATTTCAGGATCGAGACATATTCTTCCAAATGGATTTTGCCGTCCAGAGAGCCTTCTTTGGTATGACAGTGCATGTCAAACTTTGCCATGTCAAGTTTTGCCATGTCAAGTTTTGCTGTGCTGGAGTTTTTCATATCAAAATTCATACAGATCATCATGCCTTTCTTAACAATATTTTATTCTCATCAATCCTGTTACAGTCTATCACAGTCAAAAATAAAAATCCAGAACAAACGAACAATTGGAAGAAATAGGTTAACAATTCACAGGGCATTTTATGGACCAGGCTGCTGCGAAGTAAATGTGTGCCTGCAGCAGGAATAAAGGAAGCGGTGCAGGGAAATCATCCCTACACCGCCTGAACTTTGTCTTTCTGACTAACGAGCGCAAAACGCAAAGACGTGCGTAAAACGCAAAGACGTGCGTAAAACGCAAAGACGTGCGTAAAACGCAAAGACGTGCGTTAGAGGATTCGAACCCCCGACCTTTTGGTCCGTAGCCAAACGCTCTATCCAGCTGAGCTAAACGCACACATACAGAACAATGCCTGCAACAGTTAGTATATTACATGAATAAATGGCGGTTGTCAATACTTTTTGAAGAAAATCAGTTTACAAAATTCCCGTTTGGCATTACTATAGCTTATATGAGGCAGAGAGCAGTCTGGGGACGGCGTTTTATGAAGGAATCGGGAAAATGGACGAGCGCAGAATATGCAGAAGATGTCTGACTAGGGATATTGCGGATCAGGAAATGATTTTTCAGAATTTGCAGGAATATATAAAGAATCTTGACCGGGATATCAGGGCGGAAGACGGCTTATATGAGAGCCGTCTTTCTGTGTGCCTTTCCTGTGACAGACTGCTGCAGGGCATGTGCAGGGTGTGCGGCTGTTATGTGGAACTGCGGGCGGCGGTGGCGGCCAGGTCCTGCCCGATGGATCAGTGGTAAGCGGAGGGAAACGGATCATGAGGAAAGTGTTTCGCGTTTTGGGAAAGGTTGTATTCAGCCGGACGATTTTTATCATATTGATGCTGATCCTGCAGATCGGCGTTATGGTCAGCGGTATTTTGTGGCTTGGGCAGTATATCAGTTTTCTGTGGGCATTTCTGACTCTTTTAGGTGTCGCGGTGCTGTTTTATCTGGTCAACAAGGAGGATTTGCCGGAATTTAAGATCGCGTGGCTGATTCCGGTCTGTGTTTTTCCGATTTTCGGAGCGCTGCTCTATGTCTACGTGGAGCGGAACTGGGGAAGCCGCACCATGAAGAAAATGCTCAACCAGGTGATATCCGATACGGGCAGTTATATGCGTACGGAAAGCGGCGTCAGAGAACGGCTGGCCGCGCAGAACGTGCATATGGGCAGTCTCTCCGCATATCTTGAGGAGACGGGAGGATATCCCACCTACGCGGGCGGTGAGGCGGTGTATTTCCCGGTGGGCGAGGAAAAATGGAAAGATATGCTGCAGGAACTGCGGGCGGCGAAAGAATTTATCTTTCTGGAATATTTTATCGTGGAGCCGGGTGTCATGTGGGACAGTATATTGGACATACTGAAAGAGAAAGTGGCGGAGGGTGTGGAAGTGCGGTTTATGTATGACGGCATGTGCTCCCTGATGCTTCTGCCCTATAATTACCCTGAAAAGATGGAGGCTTTCGGGATCAGAACGAAGGCGTTTTCTCCCATCATTCCCATGCTTTCCACACATCAGAACAACCGGGATCATCGAAAAATTCTGGTTGTGGACGGCAGAGTGGCATATACCGGGGGAGTAAATCTCGCAGATGAATATGTCAACAAAAAGCAGCGGTTCGGCCACTGGAAGGACACCGCGGTGAAGATTACCGGAAAAGCAGTGGACAGTTTTACCATGATGTTTCTGCGCACATGGGATGTGGGGAAGAAACGCACGGAGGAAATGGCCGCCAGCGACTACGAAAAGTATCTGCACAAATATGACAGTGATTTCGGAGAGGGATTTATGATCCCTTATGGGGACGGACCCAACAGAAAAGAAAATGTGGCGGAAAAGGTTTATATAGACATCCTGAATACGGCCGTCGGATATGTACATATCATGACACCTTATTTTATTGTGGACAGCGCCATGCTGCAGGCGATTCAGTTTGCGGCCCGGCGCGGTGTGGAAGTGAAGCTGCTGCTGCCGCATATTCCGGACAAGGCTTACGCGTTTGCCATTGCCAGAACCTATTATCCGGCCCTGCTGGAGGCGGGCGTGCGTCTGTATGAATATACGCCGGGGTTTGTCCATGCGAAATGTTTTGTGTCCGACGACTGCAAAGCTGTGGTCGGCACCATTAATCTGGACTACAGAAGCCTGTATCATCATTTTGAATGCGCGGCTTATTTCTACCGGTGTCCGGTAGTGGCGGATGTGGAGAGAGATTTTCAGAATACAACGGCAGTGTCCGAAGAAATCACGATGGAAACATACCGGAAGTTGAATCCGCTCTGGAAAGTGGCGGGGCATGTGATGAATCTGTTCGGGCCGCTTATGTGACCGGACGATTTATAAAAAGTTTATAATACGTTTCTTTTTCATATATTTACGAATAAAATACGGCATGTTATACTATGACAGAAAGTGCGGAGAATGAACGGAATATTGTATGACGCGAGAAAAGTAAAAGTGTATGAATGTCTCTGCAGGCTGGGAGAGTACGCGGGACAGCCGGTGGAGTGGTGCAACGAACTCTGGACGGATCTTCTGAATGACACAGAGGTATATGATGAATTTGTATACTACCTGGAACATCACAGTTTTGAAGATCGGGTGAAGTTTTGCGGTTATGGCCTGACAGACATGTTTGTGTGGCAGATGGATCGATACAATCTGTTTCATGATTCCGGTAAAAATACAGATATGTGTAACAAAGAAGGCATGGTGCTGCGGGCGTTCCGCACAATGCTGAATATGAAAAAGGATCCGGACACTTACCGCCGCAGACTGGAGGAAGGTCCGGGAATGGACCGGATGTTTTAAAATCCGCATAGCATACAAGGGGTATTATGGCGATGACGAAACAGGAATTTCTGGATGAGCTTAAGGCAGCGCTCAGCGTACATCTCAGTGAGAAAGCCGTGGAGTAGCACAAGCGGTATTATGAGGAGTATATCAATGCTCAGATCCGGCGGGGCAGGACGGAGAGCGAGGTGCTGCAACAGCTGGGGAATCCCCGGCTGATTGCCAGATCCATCGTTGACGCCGGCAGGAACGCGCAGGGGAGCGCCAGCGGGCAGCATCAGAAATATGAGGAGGATGTGGGTCAGACGTATAGGACATACGGACATCGGAACTATCAGTTCCGGAGAGTCCCGGTTTGGGTGTGGGTTCTGCTGGCAGTACTTCTGTTGGTGGTGCTTCTGCTGCTGCTTATGTTTGTGTGGTGGCTTGCGCCTTTTGTGCTGATGGTCTGGGTGATCGTTATGCTGGTAAAAATGTTAAAAAATGGTGGGCACAGGTAAAAATAGTACTAAAGTCCCAGTCATAAATATGTATATTTTCTTTGCGACATATCCATACTACTGTTGTAACTAAAAATCAACAGGAGGAAAACCAAATGTCCAACAACAATCAGAATAACAATCAGAACAGCAGTCAGAACAGCAGTCATAACTGCCAGAACAACAACCAGAACAGCAATCAGAACAACAGCCAGAACAGCAATCAGAACAACAACCAGAAGAACAACAGCAACCAGAAGAACTACTAATATTTCGGCTGGCATTTCGAGTTTATTATACCAGGGAAATGCGAAGAGGGACGCTTTGCGGCGTCTCTTTTTGTGTGCGGAAGAAACTTATGGAAAAAAGTGATTGTAGGGATACGGTTTGTAGTGGTATACTGTCCCTTGTAAGAATTCGGACAGGTGCGGATGGGTGTATATATGAAAAGGATGGAATTGATAGCGCCGTGTCATTTTGGCATGGAAGCGGTGCTGAAAAAGGAAATTATAGATCTGGGCTATGACATTACGGAAGTAGCCGACGGGCGCGTCACATTTCTGGGGGACGAGGAGGCGCTCTGCCGCGGCAATATCTTTCTGCGCACAGCGGAGCGGATATTGATCAAAGTGGGAAGATTCCATGCGGAGTCATTTGAAGAACTTTTTGAACAGACCAAAGGCCTGCCCTGGGAAGAGTATATCCCCCGGGACGGCAGATTCTGGGTGGCCAAGGCGGCCAGTGTAAAGAGTAAACTGTTCAGTCCTTCGGATATACAGTCTATTATGAAAAAGGCAATGGTGGAAAGGCTGAAATCTGTCTATGGAATACAGTGGTTTTCAGAGAGCGGGGAGAGTTTTCCGACC
>JAAVAG010000127.1 GCA_014804185.1 Lachnospiraceae bacterium | reverse complement strand
GGAAAATGAGATTGCGGAGGCGCTTCCGGCGTATCTGTCCGGGGAGAAATCGTTGGAGGAGACAGTGAGAGAGATCAAGGGCGTGCTGGGAACGTATCTGGCGGAGTAGCCGCGGCCCAGGATAAACTTTCAAAGTTACAGAAATATTGGGGAACAGAAAATCAAAACTTTCTGTTCCTTTTTTATCTCATCTTGATATATTTTTCGTAAAAGTCCTTTGCTGTCACAATTTGTATGTTTTCATATTTTTCAAGCACAAGAAGGTCTTTATCTCCGCTGACAATATATAAGGCGTGAAATCTTTTGCACATTCCAGAAATTTGTTATCGTCAGGGTCGCGGCATATTTCAACATGAGTAACAGGGTCAATAATTTCCATAGCTTTGATTAGCGGACTTAAAATCGCTCTATTGATGTACCCTTGTTTTCTGTTAATCATTTCCTGAACAATTTCCTCGTATTCGTTAATAATTTCTGTCGTAGCACAGGCTGTTATCTTTTGACCAACAACAGCACTAAGAATTTTTCTCGGAAACCCGCCAAAAAAACACACCAGAAATCAAGACATTGGTATCTATCACAATTCTCATACTTGTTTCTTCTTTCTTACCGATTTGACAATATCCTTAACATCGTTTTCATTATACCCAACAGTTTTTGCCCATTTTTGCGCTTCGTCCAGTGAGGCTTCAAATTCTTCGTAAGAAGGAAGTTTTAAAGTTTTGAGCATGATAACATCTCCTGAAGTATATGCCACCAGTTTATCACCAGTCTCTATCGACAGAAGTTTTCGAATGCTAATTGGAAGAGAAATCTGGCCTTTGGAAGAAACGGTTAATATTTGCGTACTCATTTACATAGGCTCCTTTCTTGTAAGAATTTCTTACTTATATTATGCCATAGCATCAAAATATATGCAAGAAAAAGAAAACTCACCATTTGACATGAAAAATCCAACTTTACAAAATGAAAAGCCGGAATTAGATATTATAAAGCCGGAAATAGAGAAATAAAAAGCAGCTATTGCAAAACAAAAATTTTTTACCCGCACAAAAGAAAATCTGTGAAAGATTATGATTCCATTGAATCCAATCAAGTATTCCGAGTACCGAAAGTAAAGGAAATCCTTGGCTGTACAATTACGGAAACTGTTTAGTCTATACTTGACAGAAGAAGACGCAAATGAATGGGATAGAAAATTGCTGTCCCTGTTGCATATTGCCGGATTTGTATTGACGGGTCGTCGGAACAGCGATAAAATCAACATAGCTTCTGATGCTTTATAAGCTGGCTCGTGAAGAGTGACGGCGTTTGACGCATGCGGGATGATTTCTGACGGGAGGAAAAGGAGAAGTTATGTTCTGTGGACGATGCGGAAAAGAATTGAAAGAGGGAGCGGCGTTTTGCGCAAATTGCGGCGCGCCAATACAACAGACAGTTGGGCCGGAAGCGGTGGTGCAGCGGATGGTTCAGGTGGAAACGCCGGTGCAGCAGGTGCCGCCCATAGTCGGACAAACGGAAAAAGAGAAGAAAGCGGAGAAAACGAAAAAGAAGGGCGGCGGAAAGAAAGGGAAGAGAGTTGTGATTGCAGCCGCGGCGCTGCTGGCAGTGGCACTGGCGGCAGCCGGGATAACGGGCGTTATCCTGTATTTTACAGGCGACACCTATCAGTGCGGCAAAAATCTGGCGGCGGCCGATAAGCTTTATGAGGACGGACAATACGAGGAGGCGCTTGCGTCCTATGCGGAAGTTTTGAAGCTGAATGCCGGGCTGGTGGAACCATATCTGCGTTCCGCCGATATATATCTTTCAAAAAATGCATATTCGGATGCCATAAAGCTGCTGAACCGGGGCAATCGGAGAACCAACTGGCAGGAACCTGAGATCGACGGCAAGCTGGAGGAGACTTACCTGAGGGCGGCGCAGTATTATATGGAAAGCAAAGAGTATGGACAGGCGTACACCATACTGGATCAGGGAATCCTGGACACAGATTCTGCGGAACTTCCCGCCCAGAAAGTGAGAGCGTATCTGGCGGAGGAGGCGTATTATCTGGAGAGCGGAGCCTATGAACAGGCTCTGCAGGTTCTGGAGATAGGGGTGTCAGATACCGGGGATATTTCTCTGGAGCAGGAGAAAGTCAGGATATATATCCTGATGGCTGATGCCAGCCTGCAGGCAGGGGATTACGGACAGGCACTGATAGTGCTCAACCGCGGCATTTCCAGAACAGGGGACGCTTCCCTGGAGGAAGAGAAAGTACGGGTATACCGGACGAAATCAGACCGATTGCTGGAAGAAGGGGAATATCCGGAGGCCGTGCAGGCTCTGGTGGATGGGGAACAAGACACAGATTCCGCACAGCTGCGGGAACGTGAGACATATCTTCGGGAAAACATCGTGATCACACAGAGATTTATTTACAATTATGGAAATCTGTACTCGAAAGCAGAGTATGACGCCGCGGGGAAACTGTCCCGTGAGACCATATATTTTTCCGGCGGAGCAGTATACTCCGTCACGGAATATGCATACGGCGGTGACGGACTTACGATGACAGGAACCGGTATCTATTATGATGAGTTTGGTAATGCGGTTTCCCGCTTCGAAGTGGAAGAGACTCTGGATGCGCAGGGGAAAATGGTAAAAGAGAATTTAATGGGTTATAGCGCGAACGGAAGTCTGATATACCATTCCGAGACGGAAAATACATACACTTATGAAAATGATACGCTGGTCAGGTGCGACACGCTGGTGATTTATTATGATGAATATGGCGAGTATTTTCGGGAGAACACGGCGATCGTTTATACATTCGAAGAATCCGGCAGTCAAAAAGCTACATGGTACGACAGCACCGGAGCGGTAACGGCCTCGGAACTGACTTTATATGACGAGAGAGGAAATATGGTGGAGGTTCAGGGGACATTCTATAGCGGCGGCAGTGCTCAGAGGTGGTGGTACAACAGTTATAACATACTGGGCGATCCGGTCACGAGCAGCAGTTCCGGATGGTGGTATGACGGAGACAGGTATTCCTATGAGTATATGTATGAATATGCATACACAGGGCAGTAATGGGGCGAAAAGTAACCGGATGGCGGTTACATTTTAACAACCCTCGGCCGATTTCAGAGGGCCTGGGCGAATATTTTTTGCTTTTGGCGTCCGGATGTGGTACAATTCTATTAACTGAAATATACAGCGCGGCAGCCGTAAGCCGCTTGGAAAATGTGGTATGGCGGATGAAATGCAGATGCGCGGAAACGAGGGAAATATGAGACTGGGAGCATTGGAAGCAGGGGGCACAAAAATGGTGTGCGCCATCGGTGATGAGACAGGCAAAGTGTTTGAAAGAATTTCCATGCCTACAAAAATTCCGGAAGAGACGATGCCTGAGATGATCGCTTATTTTAAGGACAAGCAGATTGAGGCGCTTGGAATCGGATGTTTCGGACCGATCGATCCGGATCGGAAATCACAGACATACGGTTATATCACGTCTACGCCCAAGCTGCCGTGGCAGAACTATAATATTGTAGGGGCGTTTGAAAAGGAACTGGGCTGTCCGGTGGGATTTGATACGGATGTGAACGCGTCTGCGCTGGGGGAAGCTACTTTCGGCATCTGCAAAGGACTGGACTGCAGTGTTTATCTTACGGTTGGAACGGGCATCGGTGCGGGGGTTTATATCAACGGCAGCCTGCTGCACGGCATGATGCATCCGGAGGCGGGACATCTTCTGGTACGCAAGCATCCGGAGGATACCTATGCGGGAAAGTGTCCTTTCCATCACAACTGTCTGGAGGGTCTGGCGGCGGGGCCTGCCATTGAAGAACGCTGGGGCAAAAAGGCGGCGGAACTGGCCGATCAGCCGAAAGTCTGGGAGATAGAGGCATATTATATTGCGCAGGCGCTGGTGGCGTATACGATGGTGTATTCACCCAGGCGCATTGTTCTGGGCGGCGGCGTGATGCATCAGACGCAGCTTTACCCTATGATTCGTGAGAAATACCGCGAACTGCTGGCGGGATACATAAAAACAAAAGAACTGGAAGATTTGGACAGCTATATTGTTCCGTATAGCCTGGGGGATGACCAGGGCATTATGGGATGTCTGCAGCTTGCTCTGCTGGCGCTGCAGGGATAAAACGCTGTTTCCGTGGAAACGGATATAAGTCCCGGGATACCCGCCTGTCACATGTGCAGTGGCAGGCGGGAGGCTTTCCGGGGCTTTTTTTGCGCGATTCACATGCTTGATAAAACAATATTGCTGTGTTAGGATAGAAAAAGTATGAAAATCACTCTATGACAGGGAGCAGACAGATGAATATTATCAGAAGAATGTACTGCAGAACATTTCAGTTTTGTTTTCGGATCGCGATTCCGTTTTTGCCGTACCGTGAACCGGAGATCCTGGAGGATATGGGGCAGCTTGCCCGTATTTTGACAGAAAAAGGACATACCAGCGTGCTGATTGTCACAGATAAGGGAATTTCGGGGCTGGGGCTCACACAGGAACTGACACAGGCGCTTGCGGCGGCGGAAATTTCCTATGTTGTCTATGACAATGTGGTGCAGAATCCGACCATTCATAATGTGGAGGAAGCGCGGGAGGTATATCTGAAGCATCAGTGCAGTGCGATCATTGCATTCGGAGGAGGTTCATCCATCGACTGCGCGAAAGCGGCGGGAGCCAGGATTGTTAAACCGCGGCAGTCTGTGCAGAAGATGAGGGGGCTTTTGAAAGTACATAAAAAGCTGCCGCTTCTGATCGCCGTTCCCACAACGGCGGGGACGGGAAGCGAGACCACGCTGGCGGCGGTGATTACCGATTCGGACACCCATCATAAATATCCCATCAACGACTTTATGCTGATACCGCGATACGCCGTTTTGGATTATAGGGTTACCACGGGCCTGCCCAGGCAGATCACTTCCACAACAGGAATGGATGCGCTGACTCACGCGGTGGAGGCCTATATCGGCGGCAGCACGACAAAGCTTACACGCGCAATGGCGGAGGAGGCGGTGTGTCTGATCCGGGATAATCTGAAACGTGCCTATGACAATGGCGGGGATGCCGAGGCCCGTGAGAACATGCTCCGCGCCGCGTACTGTGCGGGGATAGCGTTTACCCGTTCTTATGTGGGGTATGTACATGGAATCGCTCACTCGCTGGGCGGACGGTACGGAATTCCTCACGGACTGGCAAACGCAGTGATTCTTCCCTGGTTTCTGGAGGAGTACGGACCAAGCTGTGAGAAGCGTCTCGGACGTCTGGCGCGGGTGTGCGGCATAGCGCCGGAGGATGCGGATGATCCTGCCGCTTCCCGGATATTTACAGATTGGGTGAAAGAGATGAACCGTTCCATGAATATCCCTGAGAAGATCAGCGGCATTCGCAGGGAGGATATCCCGAAGATGGCGGCACATGCGGACAAGGAGAGCAATCCGCTGTACCCGGTGCCGCGGCTGATGGATGTACGTGAACTGATGGTCATGTATGATAAGATCAGAGAAGACGAGGCGGAATAAGTTCAGACAGGAGAGGTGTGAGCATGGATAAGGATATCAGCGGTATCGTAAAAAAACAGAGAGAGTATTTTGCGGCGGGTGCGACGCTGGATGTGCAGGGGCGCATTGCGGCTTTAAAGCGGCTGCAGCGGGCGATCCGTGCGCGGGAGGAAAAGCTGTGCGCCGCCCTGCGGGAGGATCTGGGAAAGAGCGCGAGTGAATCATACATGTGTGAGATTGGTCTTACGCTGAGCGAGTTATCTTATCAGATCAGCCATCTGAAGAGATGGGCGAAGCCAAAGAGGCACAGGACAGATCTGACGAATTTTCATGGAAAAAGTTTTTCCGTATGGGAGCCGTACGGATGCGTGCTTGTCATGGCGCCCTGGAATTATCCGTTTTTGCTCTGTATAGAGCCGATGGTGGGAGCCATTGCGGCGGGGAACTGCTGTGTGCTCAAGCCCTCCGCCTATTCACCGGCCACATCCGCGGCTATACGGGAACTGATCAGGGAGGTTTTTTCGGAGGAATATGTGGCGGTGGTTGAGGGCGGCCGCGCGGAGAACGGCGCGCTGCTGGAGGAGCGCTTTGATTATATCTTTTTCACCGGCGGCGTGAATGTGGGCAGGCTGGTTATGGAAAAAGCCGCGGCGCATCTGACGCCTGTAACGCTGGAACTGGGCGGAAAGAGCCCATGTATCGTAGACCGGACCTGCAATCTGAAACTGGCGGCGGCCCGGATCGCTTTCGGCAAATATCTGAACTGCGGGCAGACCTGTGTGGCCCCGGATTATCTGCTGATCGACCGGTCGGTAAAGGAGGAATTTCTCAGACTGTTCACACAGACAGTGACGCGGATGTACGGCAGCGATCCGCTGAAAAATCCGGATTATGGCAAGATTATCAATCAAAAGCATTTTGAGCGGCTCCGGGGACTTCTGGACGAGAAAAAACTGGTTTTCGGGGGAGAAATGAATCCGGAAACTCTGCAGATTGCCCCGGCGGTCATGGACGGCGTGACGGCGGAGGATGCGGTGATGCAGGAGGAGATTTTCGGCCCCATTCTTCCGATCCTGGAATTTGACGACATCCGGCAGGCATTTGAATTTGTGCGCATGCGGGAGAAGCCGCTGGCGGCTTATCTGTTTACGGGAAATAAAGAGACGGAGAGGGAATTTCTGAGCCGCGTTTCCTTTGGAGGGGGATGCGTCAACGATACGGTGCTGCACCTTGCCACCTCCCGGATGGGATTTGGGGGCGTGGGAAACAGCGGAATGGGTTCTTATCATGGCAGGAAAAGTTTTGAGACGTTTTCCCATGAAAAGAGTATTCTGAAAAAGTATGGGTGGATCGATCTGCCGCTGCGTTATCAGCCGTATTCGAAAGAAAAAAACAAAATGGTTCATTTTTTTCTGAAATAGGATTATGATAGAAATAACTATGTAACGATACGGAAGAGGATAAGAGACAGATGACATTTTCCAAGGCGGATCATATAGGACAAAGAAAATATGGATTGCGCGTACCCGCCATGACAGCAGCGCTGATGTCCGGTGCAATGGCGATAGCCGCCGGGGGCTGCGGAAAGGCGGAGGAAGTTATGTCGCAGGGTGCGGTCGTAACACAGGAGTATGGGGACCGCGAAAATCCGGACATGGGAACCGCTTCGGACAATATGTCGGGAAACCCCAATGTGTCAGATACAGATGCGGAGGAGCCACCGGTCATACTCGATATTTTAACGCATGTGCAGATAGAAGCCGGAACCCGGGAAATCACGGCGGCGGATCTGTTTGAGGAGTATAACGGACAGCAGGTGGATTTTGAGACGGAATTGTCGGCGGAAGAACTTGCGGAGCCTGCAGCGGTCTATGAAGTGGATGTACGCTATCTGGAACAGCCCGTCACGGTGACAGTAGAGATTGTGGACACCACGCCGCCTGTGATCGGGGGGATTGAACAGCTTTTTGCGGATGCGGGAGGAAACGTCAACTATAAGAAAAATATTGTGCTGTCCGATAATGCAAACGGCGAGATCACGCTGGAGGTGGATCGAAATGCAGTTGACATGAATGTGCCGGGCGTGTATGCTGTATATTACATTGCAACAGATCTGTCCGGCAATACCGCCACTGTGGAGACGAGCATAACAGTGGAGGCAGTGATTACGCCGGAGGAAGAGGCGGTAAACGCTCTGGCGGATGCCGTGGTTGCGAAGCAGACCACTCCGGAAATGAGTCAGTATGATATGGCATATGCGCTCTGGCTGTGGTGCAGAAGGAACATCACTTATGTTACGACCACAGGGGACCGAAGTTCCGTATGGGCGGGCGCTTATGAGGGGCTTCACAACAAAAAAGGGGACTGTTATACATTTTTTGCCACATATTCCCTGCTGCTGACCAGAAGCGGCATTGAAAATCTGTGCGTGACCAGGGTGGGAGGCAGTTCGAATCACTGGTGGAATCTGGTGCACATTGAGAGCGGCTGGTATCACTGTGACGCAAGCCCCCGCAGGGAGGGCGACCATTATAAGTGCTTTATGCAGACAGACGCGCAGATCCAGGCGTATACGGAATCTTATCCCCAGCACCCCAATTATTATACCTTTGATCCGGAATTGTATCCGGAGCGGGCCACGGAGATTATTTACGGAGACTAAAAAGACGGCGACAGAGAGAAACAGATAAAAGGAGACAGAGAAATGGCGGAGAAGAAGATGGTGGAAGCAATTACCTCCATGGAGGAGGATTTTGCCCAGTGGTATACCGATGTGGTGATAAAAGCCGGACTGATTGATTATACCAGCGTGAAAGGCTGTATGGTCATCAAGCCTGCGGGCTATGCGGTCTGGGAACTGATCCAGAAGCAGTTGGATGAACGGTTCAAGGCGGCGGGAGTGGAAAACGTTTACCTGCCCATGTTCATTCCCGAGAGCCTGCTGCAGAAAGAAAAGGATCATGTGGAGGGCTTTGCGCCGGAAGTGGCCTGGGTGACTCACGGCGGGCTGCAGCCTCTGCAGGAGAGGCTCTGTGTCAGACCTACCTCCGAGACTCTTTTCTGTGATTTCTATAAAAACGACATACACTCCTACCGGGATCTGCCCAAGGTATATAATCAGTGGTGTTCTGTGGTGCGGTGGGAAAAGGAGACCAGACCTTTCCTCAGATCCAGAGAATTTCTGTGGCAGGAGGGACATACCGCCCATGCTACTGCCGAGGAGGCAGAGGAACGCACGATTCAGATGCTGAATCTGTATGCGGATTTTTGCGAGGAGGTTCTGGCCATTCCCGTGATCAAAGGTCCCAAGACGGAGAAAGAAAAATTTGCGGGCGCAGCGGCCACCTATGCCATAGAAGCGCTGATGCACGACGGAAAGGCTCTGCAGGCCGGCACCAGCCATAATTTTGACGATGGATTTGCAAAGGCGTTCGGCATTCAGTTTACCGACAGAGACAATACCCTGAAATATGTACATCAGACATCCTGGGGAATGACCACCCGTCTGATCGGCGCCATCATTATGGTACACGGCGACAATTCGGGGCTGGTAATGCCTCCCAGGGTGTCTCCCACCCAGATTATGATCGTACCCATCCAGCAGAAAAAAGAGGGCGTACTGGAAAAGGCATATGAACTCTGTGATCTGCTGAAGAAAAACTTCCGGGTGAAAGTGGATGACTCCGACAAGAGTCCCGGCTGGAAATTTGCGGAAGCGGAAATGAGAGGATATCCTCTGCGCCTGGAGATCGGGCCTAAGGATATGGAGGCGGGCAGGTGCGTGATCTGCCGCCGCGATACCGGGGAAAAGACGGAGGTCGCGCTGGATCAGGTGACGGAGAAGGCGGGAGAACTGTTGGATACGATGCAGCGGGAGATGCTGGAGAGAGCCAGGGCGCACAGAGATGCCCACACCTATGAGGCCAGAACAAAGGAAGAATTTGAAGAGATTTTCCGTACAAAGTCCGGATTCGTGAAAGCAATGTGGTGCGGCGACCAAGCCTGCGAGGATCAGATCAAGGAGCAGCTTGCAGTTACCAGCAGGTGCATTCCTTTTCATCAGGAGCATTTGGCGGACACCTGTGTCTGCTGCGGAAAGCCTGCCGTGAAGATGGTGTATTGGGGCAGGGCGTATTGATTACGGTATAATGAAAGAAACGGGAACCCTCTGCCTTGCGGTATGCGGCAGAGGGTTTTGTGATATTGCATGAAGTTTGCCCGAAAAAGCAGACGGCTTAGGTTCCTTTTCCTGCCACTTACCTGAAAGCCATATACAAAAAGATGTTTTCTGCTATAATAAGCCCATAAGCACCTACACTGAACAGAATTGAGAAAGAATATCCGGTAAGGCGTAGGTTACACAGGGAAGAGGCGGCATGAGGGTTAAGATCGAATTGGATGAAAATTACACAGAGGGAGAAGTGATCATCAGGTGTGCCGGACTGGATGCGCAGGTACAGGCCATACAGAAAGCGGTGGCCGAGATTACGGCGGGACGTCAGAAATTTGTATTCTACAAAGGTGAGACGGAATACTATCTGCCGCTGGACGATATTCTGTTTTTTGAGACGGACGGAGGAGTGATCAACGCGCATACCATTGACAATGTGTATCAGGTCAGGTACAAGCTGTATGAACTGGAGGAAATTCTTCCCGGTCACTTTATGAGGATATCCAAATCGGCAATTCTGAACATAAACAGGATTTACTCCATAACAAGGAATGTATCCTCCTGTGTGGTGCAGTTCCAGAATACGCATAAGCAGGTTTTTGTATCAAGATATTATTTTAAGCCGCTGAGGCTGAAATTGGAGGAAAAGAGGGTAAAGAGATGAAGAAAAAGAGACAGATTTTCTGGGGGGTATTTTTTATTCTGGGAGCCATATTTATTCTGGTGGCAAAAATGGGATTTATGCAGGATGTGGGCGTATGGACCCTGATCTGGACAGTGCTGTTTGCGGCGCTGCTGGTCAGGAGCCTGTTCAAGATAAGTTTTTTCGGGATCTTCTTTTCACTTGCTTTTCTGGGAATTTTATATGCGGAGCCGCTTGGCATTACCGCAATTACGCCATGGCCCATTCTGGGGGCGGCGCTGCTGCTTGGCATTGGCTGTAAAATGATATTTCCGCAAAAAAAGAGATTGAGGGACAGGATTCATTTTAGTGTGAAAGGGAACAGAGATGAAGAACCGGACAGGATTATAAACAGCCAGGACGGTTCCAAGGTATCCCATGATCTGTCGTTTGGTTCGGCGGTAAAATATATCAACTCCGAAAATTTTGAGAGCGCGTCTTTTAATTGTTCTTTCGGATATCTGAAAGTATATTTTGACAACGCGGTGATGAAGAATTCGTCCGCGTCCGTTCATCTTGACAATTCTTTCGGAGCCACGGAACTTTATGTGCCCAGAAGCTGGACGATAGAGTTTCAGATGGAAAATTCTTTTGGCGGAATAGATGAAGAGGGAACACCGCAGCCGGACGGCCTGCATACCCTGTATCTGTATGGGGACAACAGTTTCGGCGGCATCACAGTGATCTATGTCTAGGAGGTTGGAAGAATATTTCCAGGTCTGGAAGAATATTTCCGGGTCCGGACAAATTTTTCAGGATTGCCATTTGAAAAATTCTGTGGTACACTGACGATGCAATGTACCATTAGGCGCAGCGAAAATTAAATATTACGGCAGCAGGTGTCGGATAGAGTGTTTTGCAGGCTCTGATCCGGTGAAAAGGGAAGCAGGTGGAAATCCTGAACGATCTCGTCGCTGTGATAAGGGAGTGTCCCTCCAGAATGTCACTGGGTGTATCCGCACCTGGGAAGACGGAGGGATGCGGTGATCTTTGAGTCAGAAGACCTGCCTGCAGCCGGTACGGAGTAACCACGAGGAATTGGTTGAGTACATGGAGACGGCAGGCGCCGTCTTACTCTCCATGCCTTTTGTGACTAACACAGAAGGCGTTTTTTGTGCAGGAAACGTACCGGACAGACGCCGTATAAAAATCGACGCACAAAGGGCGCTGGAGCAGGAGAGAGGAGAAAATTATGACACAGACAAAGAAAGACAACAAAAAAATTGTAATCGGCGTGGCCGTGCTGGCGGCGTTAGTAATTCTGATGGGAATTGTCTATGCGTTTTTCGGGCCGAAACCGGTAAAGGGGGCAAAAACGATCACCATCGAAGTGATTGACAATGAGCAGAATAGTACGGTCTACACGGTAAATACGGATGCGGAGTATCTGCGGCAGGCCATGGAGGAGGCAGAGGGGCTGGAATTTTCCGGAACGGAGAGTGAATATGGGATTATGCTCGATACGGTAAACGGCCTGCATGCCGATTTTGACACGGACGGGGCATACTGGTCGATTATGGTAAACGGGGAGTACGGCATGTACGGGGCGGACTTTCAGCCGGTAGCGGACGGGGATGCGTATCAGCTTGTCTATGTGACCTACAGCGAGTAGGAAAAGGGAAGATGCAGATGCAGAAGAAAAAGGCAGGCGC
>JAAVAG010000126.1 GCA_014804185.1 Lachnospiraceae bacterium | reverse complement strand
TCACACCGATCCGTCCCAGATGCTCCATAGCCTCTTTCTCATATATCACACTGCCGCCTGTGGCTATGACCGCCCGACTGGCCTGCAGAGAGGCATTGACATCATTTTCAATCCGCCAGAACCCCTCCACGCCGTTTTCTTCTATCAGTTCATGAAGAAGCTTCCCGTATTTTTCCTGTATGAGCAGATCGGAATCTATGAAACGGTATCCCATACGCTTGGCAAGCACCACGCCCACCGTGCTTTTCCCCGCTCCGGGCATCCCGGTCAGCACGATATTTTTCATCGTCGCACCCCCGCTTTCGTCATCCCAGATAGGCGATGACTTCCACCTCACAGAGCACATTTTTAGGCAGCGTCTTTACCGCCACACAGCTTCTGGCCGGTTTTTCGGTAAAATATTCCGCATACACCTGGTTAAACGCGGCAAAATCCCCCATGTCCGCCAGAAAACAGGAAGTTTTCACCACATGGTCATAGTCCGTTCCCGCCTCCTCCAGAAGCGCTCCCACATTTTTCATGACAAGCTGTGCCTGCTCGGTGATATCTTTCCCTTCAATCTCTCCAGTAGCCGGATTGATGGGAATCTGCCCCGATGCAAACATAAAATCTCCTGCGATGATCGCCTGAGAGTAAGGCCCGATCGCCGCCGGAGCCTTCGTTGTAGATACTTTCTTTAACATACTCTCTCCTCCTTTTTGCTCTCCCTTATGTCAGGGTTCCTCAAATTCCGCGGTCACATAGTAACCGCGTTCATTCTCCACAATACCCGTGACCACGCCCTCTCTTGCCAGCATCCTCTCCCGAAAGGGAAAATTTCCGGACATGGCAAGCGCCGGATCAATCGTGTAGTAGTAATTACTGGGCAGGATCCCCTCTGTCACGGTGACCCTGTCCCCTACCTCCAAAAGCCCCGGGCGTTCCATTTTAAATTCCATCTTGCGCGTCATAGCCGCCCTCCCCGCCGCATGATTTTTTGTCAAGCGCAGCTACAGTATATCATGTCTCTATCCAAACTGCAATGTGGTTATCCGGCACGTGCCCATTCCGCGAAACGCAGAACCGTCTCTCCAGTTCAGGCCTGTCACGGGCTTTCCAGCACTACCCCGTGGGCGATGCCGGGAACTGTCTGTCCCTCGTTAAAACTTGTTTTGCTCAGCAGCGCGCCGGTAGGTACAAAGAGCACTTTTTTCCAGTTTTTCTCCTCCAGCTGCTTCAGAATATAGGCGGAGAGCGTTACCGCGCTACAGCCGCAGCCCGATCCCCCGGCGTGGGTATCCTGGCTCTCGGCGTCATAAATCTCCATGCCGCAGTCCATATGCCGGTCTGCAATATCATATCCCTTTTCCCGCAGCAGATCCAGAAGTACGGTCTGTCCCACGCTTCCCAGATCCCCTGTGATAATCTTGTCATATTCCTCCGGCTGACAGCCGAAATCCTCCAGATGCTGCCCGATGGTGGACGCGGCGGCAGGCGCCATACACGCCCCCATGTTCATGGAATCTTTCAGTCCATAGTCCACAATCTTTCCTACCGTAAGTCCCGTAATCCGCGCCCTGGCTTTCTGCTCTTTTTCTTTTCCCAGAACAAAAGCTCCGCTTCCCGTCACCGTCCATGTGGCGGACAGCGGCCTCTGGTTCCCATATCCCAGGGGAAACCGGAACTCTTTTTCCGCGCTGGCAAAATGGCTGGAAGTCACGCACACCACCTGATCGGCGAATCCCCCCGCCACAGCCATGCTCCCCAGCGTCAGGGATTCCCCGCATGTGGAGCAGGCCCCGTATACGCCCAGAAGCGGTATCCCATAGTTCATAATGCCGAAAGATGTGGCGATGGACTGGCCCAGCAGATCCCCGGCGAAAATAAAACGCATATCCTCCGGTTTTTTTTCGGCCTTGCCCAGCGCCATGTAGACCGCATCCTTCTGGAGGCTGCTCTCCGCCTCCTCCCAGGATGCGCACCCGAACATATCGTCCTCCCCCACCATGTCAAAGAGCAGGCCCAGCGGCCCCTCTCCCTCCTTTTTTCCCACAATGGAGGCACTGCTGTTTATATAGACCGGCCCATCCAGACCGGCGCTCTGTTTTCCCAACTGCATCGTCATTACCACTCGCTTTCTTTTTTTGCGAATAGTATCTGATTCTCTGCAAAAAAATATTCTTGATGGAAGTTTTTTTACCTGTGCGGCTGCGATCCCTGAATTATCCAACCGCACAGTTGTCCCACCGCACTGTCAATAAATTTCGCAGGTATGGTCGAGCCTGTATTTTCCGTCCTCCGTCTGGGTGACGACAATATTGTACAAAATCGCGCCCGCTTTCATATCGCTTACGGTTTTGTCCAAATATCCTTTATTATACTCCCCGGCGCTGTCCGCGGCGTAGATCGCGTCCATCGTCTTCTGATCCACCACGTTCACAAAACGCACTGTCACTCCCTTGCTGCCCACGGACAATTGTTTGTAGCAATTATCATAATAGGCCTGCAGACTGGTCAATGTCTCCCCCTTGTACGTCAGCGCGTCCCCCGAGCTGACCGCCGGCGGCGTTGTGCCGGGATTGCTGATGGAACCGGAACTGCCCGAGGAGCTGCCTGAGGAGTTGTCCGTGGCATTTCCCGTGCCGCTCTGCCAGGTATTGGGCGTCTTTCCCGCCGTCTCGCTCTGATACTTTGTGCCGCCGCAGGCCGGCAGATACACGGAAAGGCTCTTTCTGACATGATTCCTGGCAAACTCCGAGTCGGAGCGGTTAAAATAGTCATAGGTGCCCGGCTGGGTATCGTCCCAGGTCAGATCCACATTATAGTACGCGCCGTCCAGCCGCACAATATTCCAGGCGTGATTCTCTCCCGCGTAACCGGTGCAGTAATAACAGGGAATATTCAGCTGCTGCATGATATATTGAAAAGCCCGGGCATATCCCGCACACACGGTCTGCCTGTTTACCAGCGCGCTGTAGGCGCTCTGATTCATCCTGGCGCCCAATTGATACTCCACGCGCCCCAGCAGGGCGTCATGCACATATCTCTCCTTTTCAAAATCCGTCGTGTAATTGATGGCCCCGGCAATAATCTCATTGGCCGCGGAAGTAAAATCTCTGCCGCTCTCCGACATCCGCCCCGCCGTCTGATTAAACTGCAGGGAAATTTCCACACACCCGCCGTTTGCGCCGTATGTACAGGCATATGCCGTCTCCAGCCAGAAAAGTTCCGGATGATCGTTGTAAACCGCCTCCATGACATTCAGCATCTGCTGCTGCGTCAGGCTCTCCAGCGGCGTAAAAACCTGGTTCAGCGCCTGGGCATTGGCATAGACCTGCCGGTATACGCGCTGCAGCGCCTCGCTGAGCATGCCGTAATAGGGATAAAAGTCCGTATCAAAGGTCAGGTTTTCCCCCGTGTGGCCATAGTCCGGCTGCGCGGTCTCCGCACCGTTTCCCTGACTGCCGCCAGCGATCTCGGCCACAGGGATATATCCCGTCTTGCCGGCCACCTTTTGAGGTACGCTTACCTCCGACGCAGGCGTCTGATACCGCGCGCTCTCCCCGTAAGGATTGCGGACGCCGGTTTCACTGTACCCCTCCTCAATCACAGGAGGAATATCCCGGATCACCGCCGCCGGGCCGCTGCCGTTTTCCCCCGGCGCATCCCCGCTGCCGTCCTCGCCATCCCCATCGTCAGACGGTTCCGCCGGTTCTCCCTCACTGCCGGGCCGCTGGGCGTCCTCTTCCGGCGGATCATCCTCACTCATCGCGCTGACAAGCTGCGTAAGCCGCTGTGTGAGCGCCGGATTAAAGGCACACACCAGAACAAAAATGCACAATGCGCCAAACAGTCCGACTATGATAAATGCAATCCTCTTCAGAATTTTCATAAATTCACCTCCATGTGTCAGCCTTTTCTGAGTCCCTTGGGATAATGATTCTTAATCACTTCTCCCGTGATCTTCCCCCAGCCCAGGCTGTAACCGTCCACACACACCAGACACCAGCCTCTCGGATCTTCCGCCGGTTTCTCCCCTTCGCTTTTTGTCTGTCCGTTCATGCCCGCCCGGTTCACTCTCACAGGCCCATCCGTCCGGGCGCTGATCGTTTCTCCATATATATATCGTCCCGCTCTCCCGCTGTCGAAAGACAGATCTATAAATTGCCTGGCTTCTCCGGGAGAGAGTGCCAGCGCCAGCGCATGGGACGGCTCAAACCGGTTCTTTTTCAGTGTCCCCAGATGCAGGCCGCAGCGCAGCGTTTTGATTCCCCGCAGGGACGGCATATCCGCAGGTCCCAGATAAAGCTGTTCTCCAAACCGCAGAAAAATGCCCTCCCTGTTTTCCCCGTTCAGATATTCCCTTTGAAACGCCAGAAATTCGGCGTATTCCTTTTTCGGAATGCCGCTTTGCAGTCCGCCGGTACTGCCTCTGGGCGTTCCCTGCTCCCCTTTTTTCTCCAGCACCGCCAGATAATGCCCTTCCCCCTGCAGTCTGTGGGGCATCAGGCGCATTGTGTGCTCTATTCCGGGAGCCGGATCGGCGGTCCATCGTCCCTCTCCTCCCACAAAGCCCTCAGGACGCTCTGCCCTGCGGATCTCAAACTCAGGATGCAGATGCAGAAACCGGCTCACCGTCCCCTCATCCTCCTGAGGCGCAAAGGTGCAGGTAGAATAAACCAGCCTGCCGCCGGGCCGCAGCATCATGGCCGCGCAGGAAAGAATCTGATCCTGTCTTTCCGCGCACATATCCACATTTTCCGGGCTCCACTGCGCGCATGCCGCATCGTTTTTCCGAAACATCCCTTCCCCGGAGCAGGGCGCATCCACTAAAATACGGTCAAAATATCCCGGAAACTCCCCCGCCAGCCTCTCCGGCGTCTCGTTGGTCACAATGGCGTTGGCCACTCCCATCCGCTCCACGTTTTCCGACAGAATCCTGGCTCTGGCGGGATGCATCTCATTGCTGACAAGAATGCCCCTGCCTTTCATGGCATCGGCAATCTGAATCGTCTTGCCGCCCGGAGCCGCGCACAGATCCAGAATCCGCTCCCCCGGACGCGCCTCCAGGAAAGGAACCGGCGCCATCGCCGACGGTTCCTGAATATAATATACGCCTGCCGCATGCAGCGGATGTCTGCCGGGCTGGTCGGATTCCTCATAATAAAATCCTCCGTCGGCCCACGGAACCGCACGCAGTGCAAAGGGACTTTCTCTTTGAAATTTGTCAATGTCCGCTTTTCTCATATTCAGATGCAGGGCGCGGTAGTTTTCTCCATCCAGGCTCTGCAAAAATGCCGGATATTCCTCTCCCAGCATTTCTTTCATGCGCTCCAGAAACAATTCAGGCAGCATTGTCGTACCCCCGGTTGCTTTTGTTGTTATTATACATGATCTGTCAGAATTTCGCAACGTCAGTAACAGTTCGGCCATGGAATGATTGCAACCGCACAGGTGAAATGATTTTTGAACTGTGCGCGGGCCCCTGCCAACCTGCTTTTTGCGTGACAATCCGCTTCAAAGGTGGTATTGTAAAAAAAGAAAATAAAAGAATGCCCGCGGGTGCGGGCGGAGAGGCGTAAGGTTAAATAAAAATGAGCGATATGAAATCAAAAATGCACACCGGGGATCTTTATCTTCCCGGGGATGCGGAAATCATGCGGGAACAGGTCGTTTACCAGGACCTGCTGTGCGAGTACAATCAAACAAAACCGTCGGAGGCTCAGAAAAGAGCCGATCTGCTCCGGCGCATGCTGGCCGACTGCGGCGAGGGCGTCTATATCGAAGCGCCGTTCTATGCAAACTTCGGCGGACACCACTGCCATTTCGGAAAAATGGTATATGCAAATTATCACCTTACCTGTGTGGATGACACACATATTTATGTCGGCGACTATACAATGTTCGGTCCGAATGTAACCGTCGCCACCGCCGGACATCCCATCCTGCCCCAGCTGCGGGAACAGATCTATCAATATAATATGCCTGTCCACATCGGCAGGAACTGCTGGATCGGCGCCGGCGCGGTGATTCTTCCCGGCGTTACCATAGGAGACAATACCGTGATCGGCGCTGGCAGCATCGTGACAAAGGATATCCCGGCAAATGTGGTAGCGGTGGGAAATCCCTGCAAAGTCCTGCGGGAGATCAATGACTACGACAGGAAATTCTATTTTAAGGGCAGGCAGATTCCTGAGGAAATCCTCTCTTCCAACCTGACAAGCG
>JAAVAG010000125.1 GCA_014804185.1 Lachnospiraceae bacterium | reverse complement strand
CCGGTTTCATCCGATTGTTTTGGTAACGGCGATCGGCAAGATGCCTCTGTGCACGAATATTTCCACCGCAATAGTTTAACAGGAAAAAGCAGCGCGTAAATTCCCAGCGTGAGAGGAGTTAAAATCCAGAGAAGCAAGTACTTTACAAACAGCTGACCTCCGGTTCCAGAAAAGACAAGCGGACTGCCGCCGATCTCGGTGTGCTCTGCTTTCCAACTCAAAATACGCCGTTCTGCGGCCGCTTTGCCAAGGCCCAATGTAACAACAATAATCAGTGCGGAAAGAAGGTGCTGACCGAGCCAGCCCCCTACACTCCCGGTAAAACGGCTCTCTATTCCGCTCTCGTCATCCTCATAAACCGTATGCTTTACTTTCCATTTTGTCACTCCAAGACCGAACCAAAAACCGTAAATACCAAAGGTAACCACAGTCAGAAGCAGCCAGAGCAGATATCTGCCAAAGAACTGATGCCCACGCCCGGTAAATCGAAGCCGCCGTCCATTGATTACTGTGTGGTTGATCTCCCAGCGCGTCAGCATACAATTTGCCCATGGATAAGCCAGTCCCAATGTAATTCCGGTCAGCAGGATACACAGTATCCGCCAGCCAATCAGCTGTATAGTGGTTCCGTCAAAATACGAGGCTGTGTTTGACGGCGTATCATTTTGTTTTGCCATATCATTTCATCTTTCTTTTATTGAACCGCTGTTTATTTTTCGCAGTTTTGAGAGTAATGAGGCAGACATGCTTTCTTAACCATTGTTTCCTCCTCTGTCAGTTTACTTTTTCAAAACCTGCGGACAATAATTAATATACTATAGTATTTTTATTGCGTCAATCATTTTTATATAATTGTATATTAATATTTGACTTTATGTATAAAGGAGTTCTCATGACATTAAATGAAAATATCAAACGACTGCGATTGGCCAAAAATTTATCGCAGGTAGATTTAGCAAAGGCGCTTGGCGTGACAAAGCAAAGTGTTTCTAATTGGGAAAATAATAATATTCAGCCGTCCATTGACATGCTCATTCGTTTGTCAGTTTTTTTTTCCGTATCAACTGATGTCATGCTTGGACAGGAACAGCGAAAATATATAGAAATCACAGGATTGACAGATTCGCAGTTAGCTCATGTGACTGCCGTAATCAATGATATATTGGGAACCGGCGATTAATCTCCATCTTTACCAACTGCTGCGCACATGGTATAATCATCTTACAGATCGGAGGCCGCCATGATACGTTTTATTGTTGTAGCAACATTTGTCGTCTTATTCCTGATCCTCTCCACACCGCTTATGCTTGCAGAGTGGATCATCGGAAAATTCAATATGGATCTGAAAAACCGCAGCAGCCTGGCCATCGTAAATTGGGCGTTCCGCTGCGTGATCTTTCTGGCCGGCGTAAAAGTAACCGCCTTGGGGGAAGAAAATATCCCCACGGACACCGCCGTGCTGTATGTGGGAAATCACAGAAGCTTTTTTGATATTGTACTGACATATGTGCGCGTCCCCCGCCCCACCGGGTATGTGGCCAAAAAGGAAATGGAAAAAGTACCTCTGCTGTCCATATGGATGAAAAATCTGCATTGTCTTTTTCTGGACCGCGACAATATCAAGGAGGGACTCAAGACCATCCTGCTCGGCGTGGAAAAAGCCAAGTCCGGTATTTCCATCTGTATTTTCCCCGAGGGGACCAGAAACCGCGTCCCCGACACCTTTCTGCCTTTTCACGAGGGCAGCTTCAAAATTGCGGAAAAAGCCGACATCCCTGTCATACCCATGACGATCAACAACTCCGCCGCGGTTTTTGAAGAACATTTTCCCAAAATCCGCCGTGCAAAAGTTGTGATCGAATACGGTAAGCCCATATACATCAGGGATCTGCCAAAGGAAGAAAAGAAATTTGTCGGCGCCAAAGTACAGAAGATTATTGAGGAGACCTATTTTAAAAATTCCACGATTCTGTGAAATTCCATATCATGGGACGCCTTGACCAGCACCGTGTCCCCCTCCAGGAGCAGTCCGGGCAGATCCTCCAGAAGTTCCTCCAGGGTGGCAAAATAGCGGATATCCTGGCTGCCGTCATAGTTTTCCAGGGCGCTGTCATACATTTTTACCGCGTTTTCTCCCACGCACAAAAGCAGATCCGTCCCTTTTTCCACCGCATATCTGCCCACTTCCGCGTGCAGACATTCCGCATTTTCCCCCAGTCCCAGCATATCCCCCAGAATGGCCACTTTCCGATCCGGCGCCGTCTCCAGCAGGTCGATGGCGGAGCGCATGGATACGGGATTGGCGTTATAACAGTCGTCGATCAGCGTCAGCTTTTCCAACCGCATAATACGGCTCCTGCCGCCCACGGCCTCCACACCTGCTATTCCTTCCGCGATCTGCCCTGCAGTCAGCCCCAGAAGCCGTGCCACCAGCGCCGCCGCCATGGCGTTTATGACCATATGTTGTCCGGGCAGCGGAATCTCCACCGGTATGCTCTCACCGTCCATATACATCACGGCGCTGCTTCCGAACAGCCCTCTGCTCTCCACTTCGTCCGCATACACATCATTGTGATACCCGCAGGATCCCCCAGACTTTCCACTGACTTCTCTGTCAGAAATCCCATCCGGCGTCAGCCCGAAACGCAGCACACGTTTTCCTTTTACTTCGGTCAGGGATGCCAGCATGTCATCGTCACCGTTCACACACACAAAGCCATCCTCTGACATATAATCAAAAATCTCCGTCTTGGCTTTCAGAATGCCCGCTCTTGATTTCAGGTGATCCAGATGGCTCTGGCCGATATTTGTCATGACACATATGTCAGGTTTTACCATTTTGCTCAGGCGGTGCATCTCGCCAAAATCGCTGATTCCCATCTCCACTACGGCGGCTTCGTGCTCCTCCCGCAGGCGCAGCAGTGTCAGCGGCACGCCCACTTCATTGTTGAAATTCCCCTCCGTCTTTAGCACACGCAGTTTCTGCGACAGCACGCCAGCTATAAATTCCTTGGTGCTGGTCTTTCCCACACTCCCGGTTATTCCCACCACCGGAATTTCAAACTGTTCCCGGTAGTACTCCGCAATATCTTTCAGCGCCTGCAGAGAGTTCTCCACCAGAATATACGCCCCCCACTTCTCTACCGGAATGCCGTGCTCACTCTCCACCTGCTCCGGCGTCTTCTCGCAGACAACGCAGAGCGCTCCGCTCTCAAATACCTGGCCGATAAACTTATGCCCGTCTGCCTTTGCCCCCACATTGGCGATAAAAAGTCCGTCCGGTACGATTTTGCGGGAATCCATCACCACACAGGATACCTCCCGGTTTCCATCCGTCTCCTTTGCCGCCGGAACGAGTTTGCCATAGAAAAGCTTTCCATTGCTTACCTGCGCAATCTTATCCAATGTCATGTTTTTCATAAGAATCCCCACCCTTTCTTTCCTGTCTGTCCTCCCCGCTGCCTGCCAGCGAAAGCTCTATAATTTTCTCGCACAGCTGTTCAAAACTCATTCCCACCGCCCTGGCCTCCTGGGGCAGCAGAGAGGCCGGCGTCATGCCAGGCAGTGTGTTCGCCTCCAGACAGTATATCTTTTCCGTCTCCGCCTCCATGATAAAATCCACCCGCGCGTAGCTTTTCATGCGCAGCACCCGAAACACCTTCTCGGCTGTCCGCTGAATCTCCAGAAACTTATCCTCAGGGAGCAGAGCCGGGCAGGTTTCCACAGTGTTTCCCGCCTGATATTTATTTTTATAGTCATAAAACCCTTCCCTGGGCGCGATCTCTATCACCGGCAGGGCCCTTCCGCCGATTACCGCCACGGAGAATTCCCGGCCTTTGATATACCGTTCCACAATCACTTCATCATCATACCGCAGGCCCTCCTCCAGCGCCCTTTCATACGCGCTGCGGTCCCGGACCAGGGAAACGCCCACGCTGGAACCTCCGCATCCGGCCTTGACCATGCAGGGAAACTCCGTCTCTGTATCCGCGGTTTCCCCTTTTTTCACTCTTTTTCCCTCCGGAACCGCTATGTTGTTTGCTCGGAGCAGTTCCTTTGTAATCCCCTTATCCATAGCAAGGGCACAGCTTACATAATCCGTACCGGTATATGTAATGCCCATCAGATCAAAACACGCCTGTATTCTGCCGTTTTCTCCGTCTCCGCCGTGCAGCGCCATAAACACGATATCCGCCTCCTGGCAGATTCTGATCACATTCGGCCCGAAATATGCTTTTCCCCCGCCGGGGCGCATGGCCCTGATCTGCTCCGGATCCGGACTTACCTCCCTGACATCCTCCACCTGCGCCGCCCAGTCTCTGTCCAGATCAAAGACATTTTCCGGATCCTCTCCGTCATACCCAAAAAAGGCATCCAGCAAAACCGCCTGATGCCTGTTTTTTTTCAGCGCCTGATAAATCATCCGCCCGGTGGACAGGGATACGTCCCTCTCCGTACTGATACCTCCTGCCAAAACCACTATTTTCATACCGCCGCTTATACCTCTCACAATTTATCGCCAAAATCCGCCCCAGGCGGCTGCGTTCTTTGAGATTAGTATATTCAGAAAACCGGTTCTTGTAAAGTATCCGGATAATCTTTTTGCCTGTCATATACGATTTTCCCATCTATCATCGTATAGAGCGTATAAGAAAAAACCTCCATGGGATTGCCGCTGAACACGGCAATATCCGCATCTTTTCCCACCTCCAGACTGCCCACTCTGTCCGCTACGCCGCAGATTTTAGCCGGATAGATCGTCATGGATCTGTATCCCTCCTCCAGAGGCAGCCCGGATTTTACCGCCAGTCCCACACACAGCGGAAGGGACTGGATCAGGGAGACCGGATGGTCCGTCGTAACCGCCGTCATCACCCCCGCGCGGTTTAATATGCCCACTGTCTTAAACGCCATATTCTGTACTTCGATTTTGCTCCGGCTGGCAAGATCCGGACCGACGATGGCAGGAAATCCCTCCGCCGCCAGTTCCTCCGCGATCAGATGTCCCTCGCTGCAGTGATCCAATGTCATCTGCAGTCCGAACTCCCTGGCGATCCTGATCGCTGTCAGAATATCGTCGGCCCGGTGCACATGGGCTTTCAGCGGAATCTCACCTTTCAGCACCGGAATCCAGCATTCTTTCCGAAAATCCGGTTCAAACGCTTCTCCGCCTGCTTCGGCTGCTTCTTTTTTCTCCATATACTGTCTTGCCAGAAACAATTCCTCCCGCAGCATGGAGGCGATGGCCATCCTGGTTACGGGACTCTTTCCAATCCCCGAAAAATTCACTTTTGGATTTTCCCCGAACGCCACCTTCATGGCGGCCGGAGCCTTTACGATCAGATCGTCTATCCTTCTGCCTTTGGTTTTGATAAAGGCAAACTGTCCGCCCACTACATTGGAACTTCCCGGTCCGATCATGGCGGATGTAATCCCTGCGCGCACCGCGTCGTCAAAAGCCGCATCCATGGTGTCAATGGCGTCGATGGCTCTCAGATAAGGAGTGAGGGGCTCCACATTCTCATTGCAGTCGTCCCCCTCCATACCTTTCTTCTCCTCCGTGATTCCCATATGGCAGTGCGCCTCGATCAGTCCCGGCATGACCAGGGCTCCCGACACATCCAGCACCTGCTCAGACGGCTCCGGGCACACCGGAATCTCTCCGATCTCCGCAATTTTCCCGTCCCGTATCCTGATACTGCCCGCCTGATACTCCGCAGACACGGCGGTATGCGCCGCGGTCCCTTTTTCTGCAGAAGCCGCAGTGTCCGCCATCGTGAGGATATGCCCGTTCACGATATACATATTGCCGCCTTTCCTTATTGAAGCTGCCCCAGAGGGTCCACAGGCTGTCCGTCTTTTTCCAATGCGAAATACGCGTTGCACCCCTCCACTCTGTAATATTTGGTGGGCGCGGCTATATAGCCCAAAACCGTTCCCACATCCACCACGCTTCCGGCAGATACCTGAATGTCTTTCAGCTGTCCATAGACCGCCTCGTAACCTCTGCCGATATCTATCCGCACGGCATTGCCGATCTCCTCATTGTAGAACACTTCCTTTACCACGCCGGATGCTGCGGCCGTGATGACATCTCCTTCTGCGGCCGACATCACGATGCCGGGATTATATTTATAAGCCTTCAATGTGGCAAAATAGACCGTCCTGTCCGTATTATAGGTGATAAGCACATTGCCGTTTACAGGCCAGACCAGACTGTCCCCCGCGCCAAAACTGCTGACAACCTCTCCCTGCAGAGCATTTCCCGAATCGCCCTCCAATATGCCCTCCAGGTTGGCCTCTGCATTCGCATTCGCCTCATCCATGAGCGTCTCGACATTTCCTTCCATATTTCCCTGCTCGTTTGCGGCGTCCGCTGCCATGGCGGCCTCATCCGCCAGCGTCTGCTGCTTCAGCGTTTCCTGCTCTGTATTCTGAGAGGCAGCATCCTGTCCGGACGGTGTCTCTGTTTTTTTGGTGCCTCCGGTGTTCCCCGAGCTGCCCGATCCGGAACCTCCCGTTCCCGTCTTGTTTTTGTCGCTCCCGGTTTCTTCGGAAGTCAGACCCGGAATTTTGATCTCATCGGAATCCGCCTCCGTCAGCGGAGGAAAATAATCCAGATCGTCATCCATGTTTATCTGATCCCGGCCTAAAGCACTGCTGTCTGCCATACTGCCCTCCAGATCTTTCCTTGCACCGTCCACCGCATCTTCCAGCGCGCTGAAGTCGATGGTATATCCGTCGTCACCGGCGCTGCGGCTGCTCTGTTTTACATAAATTCCAGTCATGGTCAGCGCCGCCAGCACAAAAACCGCGGACGCGGTCATAATGATTCGTTCTTTTTTCAGATTATTGTGAAAACCGTTTCTTCTCATATCTTCTCCCATCTGTGTGTCATCACACGTCGTTTGTTCATTATTTTATGGATAGTCTTTCCTCTTTCAGGGTAATTATTCAAATTTGTCGATTGTAATATCTGTAAAAAAATAATGCAGAATTTCATCCCGGTCCGCTCCGCTTTTTGCCATTTCATTGGCGCCAAACTGACTCATTCCCAGGCCGTGGCCAAGCCCTGCCGCCCTCCCGCCCTGCAGATAATCCTCCGACAGATAATCCTTGGGACAGAGCACACTCTGCAGATAAGGATAGCCTTCTCCCGTCCCGGCCGCATTCCCCGCAAGTTCTCTTCCATCTCTTGTCCTCCCGCTGCTTACTCGGAAATAAGACGCCAGGATCGGCTCTCCGCGGTAAGTCAGATAGATCCCCCTGGTCTTTGCCACCGCACTGCAGATCTTCCCGTAATTTACGGCAAAATCCGCTCCCCACATCTGTTTCAGCTGCTCCCGGTTTCTGTAACCGCGGGCATCCGTTACCAGGATCCCCGCCTGTGTTCGTCCCTGCTCCACGGATTCTTTGTATTCCCGAATCAGCAGGGTGCGCAGAAGCACGGCCTGTGCCTGCAGCGCCTCCGGCTCATATTCCGCCGGAATGGACCCGGCCAGACAGCCAATCAGATAATCTTCCATATCCAGAACAAACTGCGTCTCCCCTGCTCCGGCCCAGACCATAATCCTGCTTCTGTCATTTTCCTCCCGGCGGCCGTATGCGGCGCTCTGCCCGAATAAAAGAGCTGTGACAACATAAGAAAAAGACAATAAAAACAGAAAAACCGCTCCTCCCGTCCGAAGCCGGAAGATTAATACGGTTTTCTTTGCTTTTATTGTCTCTCTGCTGATTTCTGAAAGTTTCATGGAAATTCCCATTCAGGCACTTACATTTAGTGTATGCCGGTTTATGAAAAAATGCCACCACAAAGAAAAAAGAGCCGCTCAGGCGACCCCTTTTTCTTAACAATAAGCTGTCTCGCGAAGCGTGGCAGCGTTTTATGAAACTTTCAGACGATTCGATATTTCAGTACTTTTACTTTATCACGATTGTGCCATCGCGATTATTTGATCACATTTATTTGACTGTTTCTATTTTGCCAGATCCACGTGCTGCACGGTTCCCACATTTCCGTTCTCATAGAGGAAAATGCCCGTGCTCCTTATGTATCCGTTTGGCTGATTGTCCGCGCCGTTTAACGCAAAGTTCGTGGCGCTATTCTGCAGACAGATCGCGCCTACCCCTTTGTCCGCCAGCGTGTACAGCTGATCCTCCCCGCTCTCCGTCTTGCACCAGATCTTAAGCTGGGACCAGATGGCGTCGTTTTCGTCGATCCAGCCGTTGCCGTCCTCATCGTAGGCGGCCAGATCCGCAAATCCGTTGCCGGTCTGCGGTCCGAACAATTCATTGCCATCGTTAATGATTCCGTCTCCGTTTTTGTCCAGCGCCAGATATCCGCTGCCGGAACCAAGCATGGAAACCTGATCTTTCACGCCGTCGCCGTCGATGTCAAAGAAAAATTTCTGATCCGACAGTTCTGCCACATCGCCGTTTAAATTGATCACCAGCGGATCACAGGTCTGAACTTTGTCCAGCCCATAATTCTGCTCATAATACGAGGCAAACTCACGGCTCATGGTCACGTCCACATTAAAGTTGATCTCCCGCCCGTCGGCTGTGCGCACCGTGCCTCCCGCCTGAAACCCGGTGGTTTCCGACTCATAAAACGACACCTGGTTGCTGTACACCAGAAACTGCTGGCTGCTCTCCTGTCCCATGAACAGACTGTTGTTCTGAGAGGCATAATACTGGTTTCTCCACTCTTCATAGGACTGACTGCCCAGCATACTCACACTGTTGTCCCCGAAGATGGACTGCGTCCGGCTGCTGCCGAACAGCAGACCAAACACAAAACGGATGCTCAGCTGTCTGACCGTATCCAGGCTGCTCCACTGGCTCCGCAGGCTGATTCTGCCGCTTCTCATGCTGCTCAGCCTCGACTGCGCCTGCGTCAGACTGTCAGTAGTACCCTGTCCGGAGGTTCCTTTTGCTTCATCCTGTCCGTCCTCCGCACTCAACAGATTGCCGAACATATCACCGGTTCCTCCCGTTGCCGTCTTGTGGTAACTCTTACCACTGTAATCCATTACTGTATAACGGCCGATTCTTGCTCCAGAAGCCGTATATCTTCTGGCGGATTCCATTCCTATCGCACTGGAATCTATTCTCAAATCTTACCCCCATTCCGGCATCTTACATGCGTTACATCGGTCTGACGCTGACAAACACCGTCCCTATCTTCTGTCAGCATGCTCTCTGGATGCCTGTTGTACTGTCACGTCCGCCAGGTCCTATATCTCCCATCCTGCTTGATATAAAACAAAAAAGATATACGCGGGGAATCTCCTTTTTCCCCAGGGAATGTTTCCATTCCTCTCGTATACCCTCCGTGGCAAACTGTGCAATTGTCGGGAAACGATGGCCATTCGCCTCCCTGCATTTATTATATCGGCTAAGTGCGGGCAAACTTTAGCCGATTTTCCAGGAAAATCCTCCTTTAAAAACAGTCCGCCTGTGCGGCTGGATGCTCTAAAAGGGTTGACAGACGCGGCAGACGGGCAGTATAGTGAATGCAAAACAACGGATGTCACGCCCTGCGTGCCATCCTTATGTTTCATCAAAGATCCGAGGTGTTTCCATGGCTTATCAGATCGCAATCTGTGACGACAATCCCGCGGACGTCCGGTTTCTGTCAAATCTGCTGAAAAGCTGGGGGGCAGAGCGCGGCGCTCTGCTGCATATGGACACGTTTCCCTCCGCGGAGGCTTTTCTGTTTCACTACGAGGAACAAAAGAATTATGATCTCCTGCTGCTGGATATTGAGATGACCGGGATGGACGGCGTGACTCTGGCCAGAACCGTCCGCAGCGGCAATGAATCCGTACAGATCATCTTTATCACCGGGTATTCCGATTATATCGCAGAGGGCTACGATGTATCTGCCCTGCACTATCTGATGAAGCCGGTCCATAAGAACAGGCTTTTCCAGGTGCTGGACCGCGCTCTGGAAAAGCTGCGCAGAAACGAGCGTATGCTGACCCTTGAGCTGCCGGAAGAAATCCTGCGCATCCCGCTCTATGAGATCTCCTATCTGGAAGTGCGCAAAAACTATGTGACGATCCACGGTAAACAGGAGTACACGGTTAAAAAAACACTGGGAGAATTTGAACCTCTGCTGGACGAACGCTTTTTCCGGCTCGGCAGATCTTATATTCTCAATCTGACCCAGGTGCAGCGCATCACCAAAACGGAAGTCACACTGAGCAGCGGCTGCGTGATCCCTCTTCCCAGGAGTATGTACGAACCGCTGAACCGCGCCGTTATCTCCCTGTAGCATCCAACCATCCAACGCAGGCTTATGGAATCCAACACAGGCTTATAAAATCAAACAACAGCTAATAGAATGAAAAAGGAGTCCGCCATGTCTCTTTTATCGCAGAGAACGGATCGGCAGATTGCCGCCTACCAAAAGGAACTGATCGAAACACACTTTCATGAAGTGGAAAACATGTACCGGCAGATGCGCATCTGGCGCCATGATTACCACAACCATATCCAGACTATGAAAGCATATGCCGCCGAGGGAAATATGGAGGCGATAACGTCTTATCTTGACGCGCTGGATACGGACCTGACCACTGTGGATATGGTGATAAAGACAGGGAATCCCATGACCGACGCCATTTTGAACAGCAAGATCTCCCTGGCAAGATCCAGGCATATCACGGTCTTTGCGGACGCCTGCATTCCTTTTTCCCTGAAGATCCCGGAACTGGATCTGTGCGCCATTATCGGCAATCTCTTTGACAACGCCATTGAGGCAAGCATGGATCTGCCCGAGGAAAAGCGGCTGATCCGCGTATATATGGAACTGAAAAACACCCAGCTTTATCTCTCTTTCACCAACTTCACCGCCGGAAAAAAGCTGAAAAAATACGGCGGACGGTTCCTCACCACAAAAGGGGAGAACCGCGGCCTTGGCCTGGTGCGCATCGACAATATCGTAGAGCGGCTGGACGGTTATCTGAGCCGGGGCAGCGAAGACGGGGCATTTACCACGGAAATTCTGCTCCCCCAGGCCTGCGTTTCATCCCCGAAATCCTGAATTTCATCCCCCCCAAAAAGCCCGCCGGGCTTTTTTTGTTACAATCCTGTTATACAGGAAAGCAGTGCACATGCATTTCTCATCTACTGACACGGGAGGCGTCATAAACATGCAAAAAACACCCAAAGAATCAAAGGGCACAAAACAGCGCCCCAAGTACAATATGTGGCAGAATACCGGCTATATGCTGGCTCTTGCCTGGAAAACCAAAAAACTGGTTCCCATCTTTTGTCTGCTGCTGGCCGCCGCATCCACAGCAGGTTCCGCCGCGCAATTGCTGGCGGTCCCGGCTATCCTGGATCAGGTGGAATCGGCCGCCTCGCTGGGCAGTTTTCTGAAAACCATACTTTTGTTTACGATGGTGCTGATTCTCTCCTCCGCCACAGAAGCCTACATCAACTTTAATTCCATGTACGGCCGGGCGACTGTGAGGATCCATCTGTCGGATCAGATCCATTATCAGTTTTGTACCACCTCCTATCCCAATACGGAGGATTCCGCCGCGCTGGGCAGTCTGGAAAGGGCGCGGCGCGCTACCGAAAACAATGTGGCCCCCACAGAGGCCATCTGGGATACCCTCACAAATCTCTTAAAGAATCTGGCGGGATTTCTGCTGTATCTGCTCGTGCTGATTTCTCTGCCTCCGGCGCTGCTGCTGACCGCCGTATCCACATCCCTCGTCGGCTATCTGGCAGGCAGGCGCATCGGAGGATGGGAGTACAGAAAAAAAAAAAAAAAAACGCCCTGCGAGATGAAACTGAACTACTATT
>JAAVAG010000124.1 GCA_014804185.1 Lachnospiraceae bacterium | reverse complement strand
CACTCTGCCGTTTTCGATATTGAATGTATAGTAATATCCCTTATCATTATTCAGAGACTTCAGGAAATACTCCGGAAGCACCTGCTGATTGTAAGCCACTGTGACGTCCGCTCCGCTCTCAATATGCTCACGGAGCATGTCGTTAAAGTTGAAATTGACGGCCATATTGGTGTCGGTCATAACGACATATTTTTCCTTTTCATCCCGCAAGAACTCCAGAAGTCCTGCCAGAGCTCCCACACGGCCGGTAAAGGGCTTGGATTCTTTCTCCGCAAAGGGCGGGAATATATTCAGACCGCCGTTTTTACGCACAAGATCCCATTCACGGCCGGATCCCAGGTGATCCATCAGGGAATGATAGTTGTTGTTTACCAAAACGGAAATATTGTCAATTCCGCAATGGGTCATGCTGGATAAAATAAAGTCGATGAGGCGGTAACGGCTGGCAAACGGAATGGATGCCATCAGGCGTACATTCACCAGTTCCGGAACCAGAGCGTCATAACTGTTCGGGAAAATAATGCCCAGTGTATTCATATTTGCTTTTACCATTGCTCTTCACCGCCTTCCACATTTTTGCTGACCATGGCCTTTGGACCAACCTTGGCGTTCTCACCGATGACAATATCTTCTGCGATGGTTGCCACGCTGTTTTCGTTTTCGGAGGCTGCTCCTCCTACCACGGCGTTCTCACCGATGGTTACGTTTTCGGCGACAATACAGCGTTTTACCACGGCGCCTGACTTGATGACCGTACCGCCCATCACCACAGCGTCCTCCACCAGAGCGCCCTTTTCCACTTTTACTCCTGCGAAGAGAATGGAATGCCTGACGGTTCCCTTGATCCGGCAGCCGTCGGTAATCATGGAGTTTTCCACTACGGCGCCCGCGCTGATCTTATGTCCATTCATACCACTGTTACGGCTGTATATCTTCCAGTCCTCATCGAACAGGTTGATGCCGCTGTGCTCGGGATCCAGTATCTCCATATTTGCTTCCCACAGGGAAGAAATGGTTCCCACATCTTTCCAGTATCCATTAAAATGATAGGCGTACATTCTGCGGTTATCCCGAAGAAGATTCGGAATAATATTATTGCCAAAATCGTTGGATGATGTGGGATCCGCCTCATCCTCCTCCAGATACTTTTTCAAAATATCCCAGTTGAAAATGTAAATACCCATGGATGCCAGATTGGACTTCGGCTCCTTCGGTTTCTCCTGGAATTCCGTGATCTTGTCAGTTTCATCCGCGACCATCAATCCGAAACGGGATGCCTCCTCCCAAGGTACTTCCATGACCGCCACACTGAACTCCGCGTTTTTCTCCTTGTGGAATTTCAGGAAATCGCTGTAGTCCTGTTTGCAGATCTGATCACCTGAAAGGATAATGACATATTGGGGATCATATTTTTCAATAAATGAAAGATTCTGGTAAATTGCGTTCGCCGTTCCCTTATACCAGTCGGAACCACTGGCTTTCTGGTAGGGCGGCAGTACATGCACGCCTCCATAGAGACGGTCCAGATCCCAGGGCTGTCCGTTTCCTATGTACTCGTTCAGAACCAGAGGCTGGTACTGCGTCAGAATTCCCACCGTATCGATTCCGGAATTGACACAATTGGACAACGGAAAGTCGATGATCCGGTATTTTCCGCCAAAGGGCACTGCAGGTTTCGCAAGATTCTGGGTCAGCGCATACAGACGGGAACCCTGTCCGCCGGCAAGAAGCATTGCTATAATTTCTTTTGCCATAGATACTTTACCTTCCTTAAAATTTATTTTTCCACCGGAGAATATTTCTTATCTCCGGGGTGCTTTCCGGTCACTTTATAGTTTGCACGCATGGAAATCAGGCGGTCTATGTTTTCCCTGGAAATTTCCTGTGCTCCGCCCAACAGATGCGCGTTCAGGCTGATCTTTGCAAACAGTTCCAGTGTTTCCATCCTGTAGTACGCGGTCAGCAGATCCGCCCCCACTGTCAGAGCGCCGTGATTCTGCAGAAGAACCGCGTCATGCTCTCCAAGGTAAGGAGCAATGGCATCGGGAACCTCATATGTGGACGGCGTGCCGTAGGGCGTCACCGGTATGGAGCCAAGCGCTATGACCGTTTCGATCATGGAATATTCGTCCAGCGGCTTGTTTGCCACCGCATATCCCGTTGCCACAGGAGGATGCGCATGCAGAACCGCACCTACATCTTCCCGCTCCTGATAACAGCGCAGATGCATTTTGATCTCGGAGGAGGGACGATAATTTCCCTCCGCCTCCAGTATATTTCCCTCTTTGTCAATATGAACCAGCTTCTCCGGGGTAATAAAGCTTTTGCTCATCCCTGTAGGAGTTGTCAGAAACGTCCCGTCCTCCAGCTTAACCGAGATATTTCCGTCGTTTGCCGCCACCCAGCCAAGCTGCCACATTTTGTGGCAGATATCACAGATCTGTTCCCGAAGCTGCATATAACTCAGTTCCATTGTGCCTACCTCCTATTTGTAGAGAGGGCCAAATGCCGCACAAGCGCGGTAGTCCTGCCCTTCCTTGTCCATTCCAAATGCATTCCACGCCGCCGGACGGAAAATCTTGTCCTCGTCCACGTTGTGCATACATACAGGAATGCGCAGCATGGAGCACATCGTAATCAGATCCGCCCCGATATGGCCATAGCTGATTGCACCGTGATTGGCGCCCCAATTATTCATCACGTCATAGGCCGTCTTAAATGCGCCTTTTCCGGTGGTTCTGGGCGCGAACCATGTGCAGGGCCATGTGTAATCTGTGCGTTTCCAGAGAATATCCGTTACTTCCTCCGGAAGTCTGACCGTCCAGCCCTCGGCGATCTGCAGAACAGGGCCAAGACCTTTCACAAGATTCAGACGGATCATGGTAGCGGGCATTTCCGCCTCCGTCACGAAACGGGAGGAGTATCCGCCTCCACGGAAATATCCAAAATCAGCTTCATTCCATGTAGTGGCTGCCATAATTGCTCTCTGGTCTTCCTCGGTCACTTCATACCATGGCTTCATCACAGGATTCCCGTCCGCATCTTTGGCCTGTCCGTTTGCGTCCAGACATGCCGCGCCGGAATTGATCAGATGAAGAAAGCCTCCTGCCTGTTTCGCAACGCCCTCCAGTTCATATCCCGTAGCCTTTTTCACCGCCTCGGGACTCCAGTAGGTGCGCACATCCGCAAAAATCTGCGCACGATTTGTCAGAAGCTTCATAAACAGCATGCCGAGACCGTTTAAGGTATCATTTTCTGTTGCCAGGATGTAAGGCTCTCTTGCGCCGTTCCAGTCAAAGGAGGTGTTAAGCATAGCCTCCGGGAAATCACAGTTGGGATAAAAGTCTGTCCACTGTCTCTGCCCCTGGAAACCTGCCGCAATGGCGTTATGCCCTACCCTTTCCTCCTCGCGTCCCTCAGGAAGATTCGGATTGCCGTTCATCAGATCTTTGATGATGCACATCATCTTGACCACGAACTCCCAGTCCTTGTCCTTTTGCTCTCTTGGCTTCTGTACTTCCTCAGGATTCTTGTCAAATCCCTCCTTACAGTTTTCTTTCACCCAGGCAAGCGCTTTCTCATATTCTTTCTCGTCATAAATGCCCTCTGACATGCGGCGGATAATCTCCACCTCATCCACGGACTCCACACGCATGCCCAGATATTCTTCGATAAACGCCGGATCAATAATGGATCCGCCGATGCCCATGCAGATGGAACCGATCTGCAGGTAGGATTTGCCGCGCATGGTTGCCACCGCCACCGCAGCACGCCCGAACCGCAGCAGTTTCTCCTTTACATCCTCCGGTATGGAGGTATCATCCGCTTCCTGTACGTCATGCCCGTAAATCCCAAAAGCCGGAAGCCCTTTCTGCGCATGCGTTGCAAGAACAGATGCCAGATATACGGCGCCCGGACGCTCCGTGCCGTTAAAGCCCCAGACTCCCTTGATGGTGTTCGGATCCATATCCATTGTCTCCGCGCCGTAGCACCAGCACGGCGTAACGGTCAGTGTGATGTCCACACCCGCCTTTTTAAACTTGTCCGCACATGCGGCGGCTTCTCCCACACGACCGATGGTCGTATCCGCGATTACTACCTTTACCGGTTCACCGTTTGTATAGCGAAGATTCTCTGTAAAGAGCGCCGCGGCCGCCCTGGCCATATTCATGGTCTGCTCCTCCAGGGACTCTCTCACTTTCAGGTAACCTCTTCTGCCGTCGATGGTCGGGCGGATGCCGATCACCGGGTAATCTCCAATTAATCTGTTCTGTGCCATTTCCCAAATCCTCCTTCTTCATCTCTTTTCATGGTACATACATTTAAAAATATTATGGCATAAATGACCAAAAAATGAAAGAGAAAAGTAATATATTTTCACGATTTGCAAAATCACATATACCCTAACATCCGCAGGACTTTCTGTGCATCCGCATTCCCCTGTGCGGCAGATTGGGAAAGCCATTTCACGGCCTTTTCCAAATCCTGCACACCGGCCTGACCGGTGGCATATAAGTATCCGGCGTTGAACTGAGCGATTGCATTGCCGTTTTCGGCAGCTTTTTCATACCACTCCACGGCTTTGCCCATATCCCTTTCAACCCCCTGACCGGAGGCATAACAGTTGCCCATATTGCTTTGTGCAACTGCGTGGCCCTGCTGCGCCGCCCTCTGAAACCATGCAACAGCCTGCTGTTTGTCTGCTTCCACGCCGTTTCCGTTAAAATAGCTGCGTCCCAGCGCAAGCTGGGCGTCGGCATTGTCCTGCTCTGCCGCTTCCCGATACCATTTTGCCGCTTTTTCGTGATCCTGCTCTACGCCAAGCCCCGCCTTATAGCAGTTTCCAAGACTCAGCTGCGCGCTGGCATTACCGTTCTCGGCGCCTTTTTCATACCATTTGACCGCTGCATCATAGTCCTTTGCCACGCCTCTGCCGTGCTCGTAACACCAGCCAAGTGCATACTGGGCATTGGCGCTTCCGTTTTCCGCGCCTTTTTTGTACCATGCAGCGGCTTTATCCGCGTCTCTTTCCACACCAAAACCGTTTTCATGACACCAGCCAAGACGATACTGGGCGTCCTCATCTCCCTTTTCCGCCGCCTTTTGATACCACTGCGCTGCCTTGGCGTAATCCTGTTCTACGCCTTCTCCATTCTCATAGCATAAACCAAGATAATACTGTGCAATCGTATGCCCCTGCTGCGCCGCTTTCCGGTACCACTGCGCCGCTTTTTCAGCGTCCTGTTTTGCGCCATTTCCTTCGTCATAGCAGCGCCCCAGGCCATACTGTCCGTCTGCATTCCGCTGCCGGGCCGCTTTCTGATACCAGTAAAACGCTTTGTCGTAATCCAGTTCCACTCCGTCTCCCCAATAGTAACAGGCTCCCAGATTATACTGCGAATTGGCATCTCCCCTGTCCGCGGCTCTGCGAAAATATTCTGCCGCCGTTCTCTCGTCTTTTTCCACTCCTCTTCCGTAAGTATATAAAACTCCCAGATTGCCCACTGCTTCCACATTCCCGTGATGGGCGGCTTTTTGATACCATTCCACGGCTTTCTTATAGTCCTGGGGAACGCCCTTTCCGTCCGAATAACAGTGGGCCAAAGAACACTCCGCATCCGGATGACCATGTCTGGCGGCTATTTCATACCAATAAACCGCTTTCTCATAGTCCTGCGCCACGCCCCAGCCATGCAGATAACAGTTCCCCAGATTTCGCTGCGCATCCACATCACCGCCGATCGCCGACTTTTCGTACCAGTAGACGGCCTTTTCCTTATCCATCTTCACGCCCTGGCCATAATCATAGCAATAACCCAGGCTGCGCTGGGCGGCGGCATTGCCCTGCTCGGCAGATTTCTTATACCACTCTACGGCGGCTGCATGATTCTCAGCCACACCAAGGCCATGCTTATAGCAGTCACCCAGTCTGTCCTGTGCCGCCGCATCTCCTGCCTCGGCCAGCTGCCTGATCCGCTCCGTCCCTGACAGGGTCAGTTCCGCGGCAAAAGCATCTGCCTCATCCTCCAATTCATCTTCACCATTCAGCATTTTCTTTGCTTCGTCAGTCATCTTAATCTCCTTTCCCATAATTTCTATTTTCTCCCTCATATGTTTATTCTTCAAGCATCATCAAGAAACTGTCCAATCTTGCATTCACATAACCTGCAAACAGCTTTTCCATTGCACCAAGATTATGCCTTACACAATATTCATCAAATGCATTGTAATAAGAAATCCGATCTGTAAACTTAATGTCAATTGGAGGATATCCGGCTTTCATCAATTCCAAATTCACGAGCAGCCTCCCAGTTCTGCCATTTCCGTCAATAAAAGGATGAATCCCCTCGAATTCAATATGAAACCGTGCAAGCCGGGGAATGATATGCTCTGTACTATTTCTATAAGCCTCCAACAACTGTTCCATCTTGGGCTGGATCAAATACGGCTGAACCGGTTCATGCTTTGCTCCCATAATCCTGACAGGGACTCTTCTGTAAACACCCCGGTCCTCCCGTTTATCCGCCAATACAAGATAATGGATCTGTTTGATGATACTCTCCGATAAAGGAATCTGATCTTTTACCAAATCGCTCACAAAATCAAATGCCTCTTTATGCCCGACAGCCTCCATATGGTCTTTTAACGGTTTCCTGTCAATCGTTAGGCCACGCAAAACCATATCCGTTTCACGCAAGGTCAGGGTGTTTCCCTCAATTGCATTGGAATTATAAGTGTACTCAACAACAAATTCCTCTGTCAGACGTTCCAATTCCCCCTCTGTCAGCGGACGTCTGGTATCCAGTTCTTTTTTCTTCCTCTCTATAGCTGTCAGTAAACTTTCTGTTGTTTTAAACCGTCCATCCTCTGGTTTTCTCGCTCCTGCTGGAATCATCCAACTGCGTCCTTCAAGGGTGACACCAGAAACTTTTCCTTCTGCGCATAATATGCGCACACGCCTGTCAGAAATCCCCCATTTCTCTGCAGCCTGTTTTACTGTCATATACATAAATAGTAACCCTCGCTTTCCAAAACATTATACCCCATTTGCGGAACAATATCAACAAAAGGAACAATATTATGCGTTTTTCGGAATAAAAAAGATTCGAAAATGCAATTTCTGCTTTCCGAATCTATGTTTACTGGGTGCCGTGTGAAAAATTTCAGTTCTTAACAGAACTTGACTTTGCTCACATCGTCCCTTTCATTGCTGAACTGACAGGTCCTCCTCCTGAAGAGGATTGATTTTCTCTCCATCCACGGTTACCGCAAACAGCAGGTTTGGGCCTGTCGCCGTTCCGGTCTTTCCCATCGCTGCAATCACCTGTCCCTGCCTGATCTCATCCCCCACAGACACCTCTATCTCTTTCAGATGTCCATATCTGACCGCAACACCGCCTCCCAGATCCACTACGATAAAATTTCCGCAGTCATTTTCAAATGCCGTCTCTATCACTACCCCGTCCGCGACGGCATAAATATCATCCCCGTCCGTCCCGGCAATATTGATATGATCCGAATACTTACCGTTTTTCTGTTTTCCATAAATTCCCGACACATTCCGGCTGACCGTCGGCCAGATCCAGTCCTGGTAAATCAGAGCGCCTGTACTATATTGCTGTCTGTCTTCATTCTGTCTCTCTTTTCTCTGTTCCGCCGTCTCAGCCATCCTGCTTTCCACATCATCCGTCAGTTCTGTCTCAAATGTAAAGAAGCACATCCAGTCCTGTCCAAAAACAAAATCGTTATTAGTCAAAACAAAATAATAGCCATCCCCATCCGGCAGTTTTTCCTCCAGCGCGCTGATATCGTATCCTTCCGACAGATCTATTGAGACGATTCCCTGGGAATGGGGCGCTATTGTCACAACTTTCATTCGGATCTTATCAGGCTCCCCCTCCACCTCCCTGCCGGTTGACCACTGCATGAGTTTTACTTTGTCCTGCAGCCTTAATTCCCGATCCGACTCATTTACCACAATAAGTTCAAACCTGCCCTCTCCCTGGTAAACCGCTGCAAACATTGCTTCATCACCGCTTAAAGAAGAAAACTTTTGATATGCAAAAGCACATAATATTGCAAAACACAGCAGACTGACAGTCAGAAGCGCCATCCGTCTGATTTTATACCTGGTCAGCCTCCTTTCTGCGACAAGCGCCGCCCCGGTCTCGTTTTGCACAATAGTCTGTATGACCTTAAGATTTTTCCTGCTGTATTTTTTCATATGACTGATCTCCTTCCTGTCTCGTCATCATTTTCCGCAGTTTCTGCCTCACATAGTACAATCTGTTCTCCACCTGTTTCTTTGGCATATCCAGAGCGACCGCAATCTCTGCCGGTTTCTGCTCCAGGTAATAGCGTCTTATAATCAGTTCCTTTTCCTTTGCATCCAGCATCTCCATACAGAACCGCAGACTTTCCGCTTGCTCATCCGACGCAGTTATTTTGGCATATCCCAGGTTTTGAACCAAAATTTCATCCAAAGGAATTTCTCTTCTTTTGATGATCCTGCGATATCTGTCAACCGCTTTCGATCTTGCCACCAAGGAAAGCCAGGAAGACAATTTCGCTTTTTCCGGATCGTATTT
>JAAVAG010000123.1 GCA_014804185.1 Lachnospiraceae bacterium | reverse complement strand
CGCAGACCGCTGCAGATATAACAAAAAATCCTGGATCCGGTACTTTTCGGGCGTTCTGCAGGATGTGGGAGTGTTTCCCATGTCCGTGGAGGAGAACCTGGCGCCTGGAGAGGAAGGGAATGAGGAGAGAATGTGGCAGTGTCTGGAGATGGCGGATCTGGACGACCGGGTGCGCCGGCTTCCCGGAGGGCTGAAAACCATGTTCGGCAAGGAGGCCTACGAAGATGCGGTGGATTTCTCCGGCGGAGAGAAGCAGAAGCTGATGCTTGCCCGGGCGCTCTATAAACCAGCGCCCATGCTTGTGCTGGACGAGCCTACCGCGGCGCTGGATCCGCTGATGGAGAGCGAACTGTATGAACAATACTGCAGGTTTTCCGAGCACAAGACGTCGGTGTTTATCTCCCACAGGCTGGCCAGCACCCGGTTCTGTGACAGGGTGCTGCTTATGGAGGCCGGACGGATTATTGAAGAGGGAACCCATGAACAGCTTCTGGAGAAAGACGGCAGATATGCCTGGATGTTCCGGCTGCAGAGCAAGTATTACCAGCAGCAGGAAGCCGGGCTTGAGGGCGAGGAGGTGGAAGTATGACAGAGAAAGAAAAACAGAAAAAACACGGCGGGCTGAAAAATCTGAAGCGGGCCGTTGGGACGCTGATGAAAGATACGCCGGGACTTTTGCCCATGGCTGTTGTGTGCGCTGTTCTGTCCGCGGGCACTCCCTATATCGATATCATTTTGTCTGCCGAAATCCTTACGGAACTGGCCGATCCGGCCAGAGATATGAACCATTTGATCTTTCTGGCGTTTTTGCTGGTGGGACTGAATTTTCTGGGCAGGGAACTGCTGAATTTCTGCTGGCAGTTTCTGGACGTGCTGAAATATGTGGAGATGAAGAAGCTGAACCGGGCGGTGGCGGCCAAGGCATGGCAGATGGACTACGCCATGAACGAGGATCCCGAGATCAGCGAGAAAAAGGAAAATATGAGTTACTGGCATTACGGACGCGGGCTGCTGGCGATGGCAGAGCAGTTCCAGAACTTTCTGCGGGGGGTCTTTACCATCGGCATCTCCGCGGCGCTGGCGGCAGAGTTCTTTGCGGCGAAAGCTGCAGGGGAGAGCGGGATGGCGGCTGTGGTCAATCACTGGTCCGTGTCGGTTCTGTTTGTGGTGTTATTTGTCCTTTCCACTGCCCATGGCATTTTTTCTTCCGCCAGAATACAGAAACACTTCTACCAGGCCAATGAGGACAGTAAACGCCCTTTCAACCAGATGACAGGATTGCTGCAATTGTGCGCGGAGTATCCAAACGGAAAAGATATCCGTATGTTCGGCGCGGGAGAACACATCCGGCGGAAGATAGAGGAAAAGGGCGGCGCATACGTGCGGATTTCAGAACGGGTTAACCAATACGCCCGCAGGATGGGCGTTTCCGCGACCCTCTCCTACAGGCTGTTTGAAATGCTGGTATATCTCTTTGTGGGGATAAAGGCGGTTTACGGCGCGTTCGGCGTGGGCAGTATCCTGAAATATACCGGAACCGTAACCCGGCTTGGAATCGGCGTCAGCGGTCTGGTGGACAGCGTGCGGGACTTTGCGCAGAACATGCATTATGTAGATGATTATTTTGCCTTTCAGGATATGCCCAACCGCACGGCAACCGGAGAGCGGCCCATCACCCGGGAGATGAAAAACGATTATATATTTACATTTCGGGATGTGACCTTTACCTATCCGGGCGCCCATGCGCCCAGCCTCTCCGGGATCAACTGCAGCTTCCGAAAAGGCGAAAAGCTGGCGATTGTGGGCAGGAACGGTTCCGGCAAGAGCACGTTTATCAAACTTCTGTGCCGTCTGTACGACCCCCAGGAAGGGCAGATTCTGTTAAACGGAGAGGATATCCGCGAGTACCGCTATGAGGAGTACCTGGAGTTTTTCTCCACCGTATTTCAGGATTATATGATCTTTGGCTTTCAGCTTGGGGAGAACGTGGCGGCGGAGAGCGAATACGACGAGGAAAAAGCGGTGAAAGCGCTTCAGGACGCGGGCTTCGGAGAGCGTCTTGAGACGATGCCGGACGGACTGAAGACCCAGCTTTTCAATTTTTTCTCGGAGGACGGCGTGGAACTCTCCGGAGGGGAGTCCCAGAAAGTGGCTATCGCCCGCTGTCTGTACAAGGACGCGCCCTATGTGGTGATGGATGAACCCACCGCGGCGCTGGATCCCGTGGGGGAGGCGGACATTTATCAGAGAATGAACCGGTTTACCAGGGACAAGGGGGCGATCTATATCTCCCACCGGCTCTCCAGCTGCCACTTCTGCGACCGGATCCTGGTGTTTGAGGAGGGAAAAATCGCGGAACAGGGCACTCACCGGGCGCTTCTGGACCGGAACGGACTGTATCGGAAACTGTGGGACGCGCAGGCCAGATACTACGCCTGACGGGCGGCAACAGAAAGTAACTTTTGTTAAAAATTATTTTACAAAACATCATTTATCAGGTTGTGTGAAGAGGAAATATTTGTTATACTCCAAGTAAATTCAATCTTCTTAATAGGAAAACAATACCGCGGGGAAACCGGGGTATGCGGGAGGAATGAGTGATGGATGGCACAGAAGCACAGCAGTGTGTGAAGAGGATCTGGGAGGAATACTGCGAAACTCTTCGCACCGATGAAAAACGCAGGGCGGAGGTGCGGGAGCGCTGCCTTGGGTTTGGGAAAGTCAAAATGAAATATGGAATGGAGGTGATCGGACAGCCGGGGCCGGAGGGATATCCGGTTTACATCGCACTGCACGGCGGGGGCGGAGGAGAGGGATATCCCCAGATCAACGACCGGCAGTGGGAGCACATGGGCGTCTATTACAAGGACAGCGTGAAAAACGGAATCTACATAAATCCCCGCGGGGTGCGCGACACATGGGACACTCATGCAAATCCGGAGTCCTATCCGCTGTATGACAGGCTCATCGAGAATCTCACAGTATTCTGCGGAGCAGATCCCAACCGGGTCTATCTGCTGGGATTTTCGGCGGGAGGGGACGGCGTCTACCTGGTGGGACCGCGCATGGCGGACCGCTTTGCCGCCCTGCATATGTCGGCAGGACATCCCAATAAAGGGAGCCTGGTTAATCTCTATCACACGCCGATCCAGCTGCAGGTGGGTATGAATGACTTCGCGTATGACCGCAATCGTGAGACGGCGCGGTATCAGGTCTACCTGGATGCGCTGCAGAACAGAGAGCCGGACGGTTACGTGCACAATGTCTACGTACATGTGGATAAACCCCACAATTTCCGGGACAATGCGCAGGAATATCAGGAGGTCATGATTGACAACCGGGCGTGGCTGGAGACCGGGCTTGTTACGCGCAGGACGGTGGACTCCAATGCGGTGCATTTTCTGGATGAATTTGTCCGGGATCCTCTGCCTCGGCGCGTGATCTGGGAACTGAAAGGCAGATACCGGGCCAGAATGCGGGAGACGGACAGCTTTTACTGGCTGAAAGTCCCGCAGGCGGTTACAAAAGGGAAAGTGATCGTGCGTCTGGAACCGGAGAGCAACCGCATCGTAGTGGAACGGGACGATACGGGGGGACAGGTCACGGCGCTTCTTCGGGACGGGATGCTGGATCTGGATAAGCCCATTTCCGTGGCGCATCCGGACGGACGGGAGAGCAGCCACAGCGTCTGCCGCTCGGAGGAGACGGCAAGGGCCACACTGAGAGAACGGGGAGACAGAAACTATATTTTTACAGCAAGTCTTGCGCTGGGATGAAACGGGCGCAGAGAGAAAGGGAGGTTACAGAGATGATTCTACTGCCATTGCCGAAACAGATGGAGGAAAAAGAGGGCGCGCTGATGCTCAGGATGAGCACGATGATCATGATGGACGCATCCTGCCCGCAGGGTGCAGGCGTTTACGCCAGGCAGCTGAAAGAGGAGATTCTGACCTGGGCAGGCATGAATCTGGATATCAGCCGGGGATGTTTCCGGGAGGGAGATATTCTGCTGCAGGTGGATCCCTCGCTGGGAGATCAGCGTTACACCCTGAAAATAGAGGACGGCGGCGCTTTTTTGTGCGGCGGCAGCTTAAGCGCCCTGGGCTGGGCGGTGCAGACGCTGCGCCAGATCGTGCGCCAGAGCGCGGGACTTCTGCCGCATGTCTCCATTGATGACGAGCCGGATCTGAAAAACAGAGGCTTTTACCATGATGTCACCAGGGGCCGTATTCAGACGCTGGAAAATCTGAAAAAACTGGCGGACACCATGGCCTTTTACAAGATGAACCAGCTGCAGCTGTATGTGGAGCAGACCTATCTGTTCCGGGATCTGACGGAACTGTGGAGAGAGGGAACCCCGCTCACCGCGGAGGAGATCATGGAACTGGATCAGTACTGCTTTGAAAGAGGCATTGAACTGGTTCCGTCCATTGCGACTTTCGGGCATCTGTGCGATCTGCTCAGCACAAGGAGTTATGCGCACCTGTGCGAGCTGGAGGACAGCGCCGGAAAGAGATTTTCCTATAGAGACCGTATGGCGCATCACACGGTAAATGTTTCCGATCCGGCGTCCATCGCTCTGATCAAGAGCATGGTGGAAGAGTACATGCAGCTGTTTATGACAGACAAATTCAATATCTGCGCGGATGAGACCTTTGATCTGGGCAAAGGAAAGAGCGCCGGTCTGGCCGCGGAAAAGGGAACGGGAAAACTGTATCTGGATTATATTAAGGAACTCTTCGAATTCCTGATCCAAAAGGGAAAGAAACCCATGTTCTGGGGAGATATTATCAGCGGACATCCCGAATTGTATTCCGAACTGCCGAAAGATGTGGTCTGCCTCACCTGGGGCTACGCCAGCGATCAGTCCGACAGAGAGGCGAAAACCCTTCACAAGGTGGGAGCCGTGCAGTATCTGTGCCCAGGCACCAGAGGGTGGAATACCTGGGTCAATATGATGCGCGGCGGATATGATAATATCACCAGAATGTGCAGCTATGCCAGACAATATGATGCCGTGGGCGTGCTGAATACGGACTGGGGTGATTACGGTCATATCAATCATCCGGCATTTACCATACCCGGGCTGATCTTTGGCGCCGTGTGTTCCTGGGGCGAGAATGTGCCCGAGTACGAGGAACTGAGCCGCCAGATTTCCATTCTGGAATACGGCGATGCATCGGGCCGCCTGGTGGATGTGCTGGATCAGGTAAACGCTCTGGCGGCGTTTGGATGGCATCAGGCCGTGACGGTGAAAGAGTGGACCCAGGACGGAGTGGAGCAGGAAAAGGTACGCCGCATGTTCGAGGAAGCGAACCTGGACGGGATTGCGGAGTGCAACACGCGCATCGGGCAGCTGGAGGCTGATCTGCGTATCGTCAGCCGCAGCATGGACAGCAAAAACCGCAGAATTGTGGATTATACACATGTGGCGCTGGAAGCTACGCGTGTGTGGAACGAGACGGGCATAGCCATGGCCGGGATTGTGAAAGGGGAGAAACCCGAAAACAGCGCCGCTCTGGCTTCCGAACTGGAGAGGT
>JAAVAG010000122.1 GCA_014804185.1 Lachnospiraceae bacterium | reverse complement strand
CCCAGGGAGGGTGCGCCTCACGCCCCGGCAACTGTTATGAAAATATTATCAGCCGAAGGCTCGGCTGTGACCATATCAACCTTGGCTTTTCGGGAGGCGCACGGGGAGAGGAAACCATAGCCTCCTACATCGCCGGCCTTCCCATGTGCGCATTCGTTTATGATTACGACTACAATGCTCCCAGTGTGGAGCATCTGAGAGACACCCATCAGCGGATGTTTCAAATAATCCGTGCCCAAAATCCCCTGCTTCCCGTTGTAATGGTCTCCCGCCCTCAGCCAAATCCCACCGCTGAGGAATATGAGCGTCTGGGTATTGTCACCGCAACCTGGCAGAAAGCCCTGGAGAGCGGAGATAAGAATGTATATTTTGTGGACGGCACCATGATGCTGCGCCAGTTTGGCGGAGACAGCGGCACCGTGGACGCCTGCCATCCCAACGATCTGGGATTTATGTGCATGGCAAACGCAATCGGAGCGGTCCTGGAAAAAATTCTCCCATTCCGCTCCGAAAATTCTTAGTGTAAGCCCGCCCGCAAAGCGGGCAGGCGTTACTTGATGTCCAGTTCGGGCGGGACATCAATCTCGTCCGAAACATATTTTCCGTTCTTCTTGCGCTGTCTGACACACTCAGACAGCAGATACTCTATCTGTCCGTTCACCGATCTGAAATCGTCCTCCGCCCAGGCGGCAATGGCGTCGTACAGTTTCGGGGACAATCTCAGAGGAACCTGTTTCTTATTATCCGCCATAATCAGTACAGGCTGCCCGAATTGACCACGGGCTGTGCGTCATGATTTCCGCACAGTACCACCAGGAGGTTGGATACCATCGCCGCCTTGCGTTCCTCATCCAGGTGTACCACATCATTTTCATTCAGTCTCTCCAGCGCCATCTCCACCATTCCCACCGCGCCGTCCACGATCATCTTGCGGGCGTCTATGATGGCGGAAGCCTGCTGCCGCTGCAGCATCACTGCCGCGATCTCAGGGGCGTACGCCAGATAAGTGATCCTGGCCTCGATAATCTCAATCCCTGCCTCTTCCACACGCGCCTGTATCTCATCCCTTATTCTGGCGGCTACCACTTCGCTGGAACCGCGCAGACTGCCCTCGTCCGCCACGCCGTCCCCTGTGGTATCCACATTGGGAGCCACATCGTACGGATAAATCCGGACCACATTGCGCAGGGCGCTGTCACACTGCAGGGATAAAAACTCCTTGTAATTGTCCACATTGAAGACCGCCTTTGCCGTATCCACAACCCTCCATGTCACGGCAATTCCGATCTCCACCGGATTTCCCAGACAGTCGTTGATCTTCTGCCGACTGTTGTTCAGCGTCATGACTTTCAGCGAAATCCTGGTGCTGCCCGTATTTGCGTTTGCATTCACGTTGCTCCCGTTCTGAGCCGCGCTGACAATGGCCGCCATCCCGCCTACATCCGACACATCCCCGCTCTGACTCAGTTTTGTCTTGCTCGCCGGATTGACCCCCACACAAAACGGATTGACAAAATAGAAACCGTTTTCTTTCAGCGTGCCCACATATTCTCCAAACAGTGTCAGAACCAGCGCTTCCTGGGGTTTCAATACTTTCAGCCCCGGCAGGAAAAAACAAAGTGCAAAAAACACAATCGCAGTAATTACGATCCCGACAATATAAACCGCCTCTTCCCTTTGCTCATATGCCGATATAAAAAAGGCAAACGCCGCTATATCTGCCGCCCAGGCCAGCAAAAGTGCCAACAACACCGCCATTCCATGTTTCTTACCGTTTAATACTTTCTCTTCCATAAACTGCCACCTCGCCCTTTCCTCTTTTTATCAGGTGTTTCTATTTGATATTTATATGATATCATTTTAATATCAGATTAGCAAGTACTTTTTTAAAATTCAGTGAAACAGGAAAGCATGTACCTATACGGTATATCAGCGCACCCGGAAAATATATTGGCAGTTCATCCGGGCCCATGGTATAATGTTGACACAGAAAGACACTGTGTTCAACTTCTGATTCCATGTGCGCTGAGGCGCACGAAATTATGGAATAATAAAACATACCATGGTATAATGTATTTGTTAATTCAGCCGCTGCGCGTCTCCCGCGCTTCGTGCCCAAAAATTTTCCATTCAGAAAAGAGCGAGGATATAACATGGCTTTGCCGCAGAAAAAAATATACACAATTGATGATATATATGCCCTGCCGGATGGTCAGCGGGCAGAACTGATCGACGGGCAGATATATATGATGGCGCCGCCAAGACGAATTCATCAGGAGATTGTGGGACAATTCACAAAAATAATCGGGCAGTATATTGACGCACATGACGGACTTTGTAAAGTCTATCCCGCCCCATTTGCGGTATTTTTAAATGAGGATGCCAAAAACTATGTGGAACCGGATATTTCTGTAATTTGTGACAGGAATAAGCTGGATGAATACGGCTGTAATGGTGCACCGGACTGGGTGATTGAGGTGACTTCCCCTTCTGATCCGCAGAGAGATTACGACATCAAGCTTTTCAAATATCGTTCTGCGGGAGTCCGGGAATATTGGATTGTCAATCCACTTACCCGTACGGTTACTGTCTATGATTTCGAACACGGAAGCGGAACGAACCAATATGTCTTTGAGAACGATATCCCTGTATGCATCTATGGGGATCTGCATATCCGCATCTCTGACTGGTTATAAGCGGACCCTAAAAGGCTGCCGCACCGCTGATGCTTCCATCATCGGTGTGACAGCCTTTGATCATACCTGTTCAATTCTGCGCTATTTCATTTTCGCGGGCAGCCGCTCCGCATCAATCCAAAAACTCCACCGCGCCGTCCTCAATGTGATAAACAGCGCCCTTTACTTCGATGTCTCCCTTAAGGCTTTCTTTCACGATGCCCACGCTTCTCTCCACATTCAGGCAGCACGCGCGCAGTTCATCCTTTTCGTCCCCGATGGCCTTGCGGATCTCATCGGTGATAAACTTCACATATCCCGACGGATCGTCATGGACAGCCGCTCCCACAGCGCCGCAGTGGTCATGTCCCAATATGACAACCAGTTTTGTTCCGAGATGATCCGCGGCATATTCGATACTGCCCAGCTGATGATTGTCCATCACGTTGCCGGCCACACGGATCACAAACAATTCTCCGATCCCCGCGCTGAAAATGCTCTCCGGGATGACCCTGGAATCCGAACATGTCACGATCACCGCATAGGGACTCTGCCCTTCGTCGCAGGTGGCTTTCCTCAGCTGCGCCGATATGTTTCCCGGATTTGTCTCCGACGTCAGATAAAGCTGATTGCCTTCTTTCAGTTTTTTCAGCGCCTCCGCTGCGGATAAATTTTCTTTATGCATAACGATACCTCATTTCTGCGCTGCACTTTTATGTATTTCAGAGTTTATCACAGCCGCATATCCATTATAACATGACAGGAGGATATTATTCCACACAAAATGCCGCTTACCTGATAAAATTTGTCCTGCAGAAAGGTTCTTTCTCCGGCAGGCCGTACTGTTCTCTGCCCAGGGCAATACTCCGGATCAGAAACGACATATTATTCGCCAGGGTCCTCATAATCTGCAGTCCCTCCCCGTCCTGCTGTGCCTCTTCCGCATTGTTTCCATGGATGCTGTTCCAATACTGCCCCGACGCCACCGGCATACCGCAGATTGTAAAATACTTGTTCAGTTCGTCAAAGGTGGCGGACAGTCCTCCCCGTCTGGCGGACACCACGCTGGCTCCCACTTTCATCGTCTTGTCAAAGCCCGTGCTGTAAAACAGTCTGTCCAGAAAAGCGATCAGCGTGGCATTGGCGGACGCATAATAGACCGGACTTCCTACCACCAGACCGTCGCAGGCCTCAAACTTTGCGGCAGTTTCGTTTACAATATCCTGGAAAGCGCATCTGCCATGCTGCTTACAGTATCCGCAGGCAATGCAGCCCCGGATGTCTTTATTACCTATATGAAGAATTTCCGTCTCCATTCCGTCTTTTACAAAAATCTTCTCCATCTCATGCAGCGCCGTATAGGTGCTTCCATTGGCATGAGGACTTCCATTAATCAATAAAACTTTCATCTTTTTTACCTCCTCACAATTCACAGCAGCAGTACCGTCGCCGAGGTTTTCGGCAGCAGCAGCCTGACCTTTCCGCCCGACACAGGGTATTCCACCCTGCGGGTGTCGTATCCCTGCTCCGAGGTCTGTATCAGCCTGTGCATCACGGTTTCTTTTGGGATATCCAGTTCCCAGACGGATACCTCCCTCTCCATATCATATTCGTTGTTATTGATCAGAATCACACTCTGCCTGTACCTGTCAAAACGACCGTATGCCAGATAATTATAACCCGAATCCACAAATTTTATGGAACCCGTGCGGAACTGCTGGTTTGTACGCCTCATGCGTATGAGATACCTGTGGAATTCTATCAGTTCCTGATCTTCGTGTCCCCAGGGATAGGTCCGCCGGTTGTCGGGATCCGTAAATCCGCACACCCCTGCCTCATCTCCGTAATAAATCGCCGGAGCGCCCACCCAGGTCATCTGCATTACCACCGCTTCCATAAAGACCGCCCGGTTTACCCCCTGCCCGGCCGCTTCCGGCGGATGTGTTCCGATACGTCCCACCACATGGTTTGTCCGGGTCAGAAAGCGGGAATGGTCATGATTGGACAACTGATTCATGGCCACCTGCCAGCTGGGCATGGAAAAATTAGCGCTGTGATGCCACATCGCTCCCCAGAAACTCGCATCATTGCCCAAAAGATCGCTGCGGAAATCATCGCTGTGTTTCTCCATTCCCGTCAAAAACCAGGTCACCGGCTCCATGAAAGCATCATAATTCATCACACTGTCCCATTCATTCCCCTGCAGCCAGTCCCTTGTACTGCCGTAATGTTCCGCCAGTATGACGGCCTCCGGATTCGCCTCCTTGACCACCTTGCGGAATTCCTGCCAGAAGTAATGATTGTACTTCGGCGAAAACCCCAGATCCGCCGCCACGTCCAGCCGCCATCCGTCCGCATTATAGGGGGGCGAAACCCACTTCCTCGCAATCTGCATCACATAGTCAAACAGTTCCCGGGATCCCTCATAATTCAACTTCGGCAGCGTATCATGCCCCCACCAGCCATCGTAGGTCTGATTGTACGGCCATCTGTACTGATCGTGAAACAGAAAATAATTCCGGTAAGGACTGTCCGAAGAGATATAAGCGCCTTTCGCATAACCCTCCGCCCCCTCGTAGATCCGCTCTCTGTCCATCCACTTATTAAATGATCCACAATGGTTGAACACACCGTCCAGTATCACCCGTATTTGTCTTTTATGCGCTTCCTCCACCAGCCGGATAAACAACTGATTGCTGGCTTCCAGATTCGCACGATTCGTCACCCGGTTAATATATTTTGACGCATAGCGGTTCTCTTTCTGCCAGTCCTGCAGTACCTCTCCCCCATCATCCACAATCTTCCCGATATGCGGATCTATATAGTCATAGTCCTGTATGTCATACTTATGGTTGGACGGAGAGACAAAAAGCGGATTAAAATAAATCACCTCTATCCCCAGATCCGCCAGATAATCCAGCTTATCCAGCACTCCCTGCAGATCTCCGCCGTAAAATTCCCGCACATCCACAGGCTCCGGATATCTGTCCCAGTCCTTTACCTTCTTTACATGCTGCCCGATGTATACATACTCATTGTCTTCCACATCGTTGTCCTGGTCCCCATTGCAGAACCGGTCCACATAAATCTGATACATCACCGCGCCTTTTGCCCAGTCAGGCGTTCTGAATCCGGGAATCAGCGCAAAATCATAATACTCGTTTACCTCCCTGACAACTCCCCTTGTATCATAATACTCTGTTGCTTCTCCCGCACACACCTTGAAATGATATAACACTTTCTCATTCTCAAGCTGAAGCCTGTATGTGTAATAATCAAAATTATCATCCGACCATTTTTTCATCATCAGGTGGTTTTCACCTTTATGAATAAAAAAAACCCTGTCCACGTTGTTCGACGCGGTACGGAAACGGATGGTCACCTCGTCATAGGGCCGCGGTTCCGCAGGGGAAACAAAATCCTCTGTACTATCGCTGAAAAGGGCTCTTCTGTCAAATTCCATGCCTTTGTGTCCTCTTTCTTCTTTCCAGTCTCTTACCTGAATATTTTATAATAAATACCGACCATCTGCAAGAATTTTATCGCGCAATCCACCCATGTCCGAAAAATCACTTCAAAACTCTCCCCGCAGAACGTAAAAGAGACAGCCAGGTGACTGCCTCTTTTAGAGAAGGTATTTCTTTCTTATGGGGTATAGCAAAAACTATATAATGTATTGGGGGATTACGAGTATTATAATAGCATAGCCAATGTTTTTCGTCTATTCTCATTTTTCACAAAATTCACAAAATAGACACTTCGTTTTTGTCACTAATGCACATATATTTGTCCCATCCCAAGGATTACACCTCAAACAGCGCTTCAAACTCCGCTCTGCTGATCTTTTCCTTTTCCAGGAGCAGCTGTGCGGTTCTATGAAGAACGCTCTCATGTTCCAGAATAATCTGTTTCGCCCTGGCGTAGCAGTCATCGATAATACTTTTCACTTCTCTGTCGATCTCACCGGCTACGGACTCGCTGTGGGATCTGGTGTGCGCCAGATCTCTGCCGATAAAAATCTCGTCGTCATCCTCGTCGTAATTGATCACGCCGATATGATCCGACATGCCGTAGCGCGTCACCATCCGCCTGGCTTCTTTGGTTGCTTTTTTGATATCGCTGGACGCGCCGGTGGTAATATCGTCAAAGATGATCTCCTCCGCAATGCGGCCGCCCAGGCATACCATGATATCCTGCAGCATCTTGCCCTTTGTCAGGAACATTTCATCCTTTTCCGGCAGCGGCATGGTGTATCCCGCCGCCCCCAGTCCCGTGGGAATGATGGATATGGAATAAACCGGGCCGACATCAGGCAGTACATGGAACAGAATCGCGTGGCCCGCCTCATGATAAGCGGTAATTTTTTTCTCCTCATCGGAGATAATCCTGCTCTTTTTCTCCGTTCCGATGCCGACTTTCACAAACGCCTGCTTGATATCCTCCTGGGATACAAAACCATTGCCTCCCTTTGCCGCGTTGATTGCCGCCTCATTCAGCAGATTTTCCAGGTCCGCTCCGGTAAAGCCCGCCGTCGTCTGGGCGATCTGCTCCAGGTTCACCTCTTCCGACAGAGGTTTGTTTTTGGCGTGTACCTTCAGGATCTCTTCCCTGCCTCCCACATCGGGCCGTCCCACGGCGACTTTACGGTCGAACCGACCGGGCCGGAGAATGGCGGGGTCCAGAATATCCACGCGGTTGGTGGCCGCCATGACAATAATCCCTTCGTTCACGCCGAAACCGTCCATCTCTACCAGCAGCTGGTTCAATGTCTGTTCCCGCTCGTCGTGACCGCCTCCCATGCCGGTACCCCTGCGTCTCGCCACGGCGTCGATCTCATCGATAAATACGATACAGGGCGCATGTCTCTTTGCCTCCGCAAACAGATCCCTTACTCTGGATGCACCCACACCCACAAACATTTCCACAAAATCAGAACCTGATATACTGAAAAAGGGTACGTTCGCCTCTCCGGCAACCGCTTTCGCCAGAAGGGTCTTACCGGTTCCGGGAGGTCCCTCCAGCAGCACACCCTTGGGAATCCGCGCGCCTACTCTTGTAAATTTTGCCGGCTCTCTTAAAAATTCAACGATCTCTTCGAGTTCTTCCTTTTCCTCTTTCAGACCGGCCACACTCTTCATCGTGACCTTATCCTCACCCATAACAAGCCTGGCCCGGCTTCTGCCGAAATTCATCATCTTGGCGGAACCGCCTCCGCCGGCATTCTGCGCACTGATAATAAAGAAAATAAAAATCCCTACGGCTATGATCGTGACTACGGGGATCCCATATGTCAGAAACAGGTTTTCCCTCTCTATATCCTTCACAACCGGTTCTATACCATAGCTGCGAACCAGATTTTCCATTTCCGCAACGTCCGTCGCGTACAGCTTTCTGACTGTTCCGCCCTTTAAAGTTATGTTCAGATATCCGGTAGGCGCCTCTTTGTTGGGGTGAATGGTGATCTCCGTCACTTTTCCCGCCTCAATATCCGCAGTCAGATTCGCTCTGGTATAGTTGTCTTTCGGGTCTTTGTCCCACAGGAAAGTCCCCAGCAGGAAAACTATAATAAATACTAAAAATATATAAAAGTAAAATCCTTTTGAATTCTGCCGCAAAACCTTTCTCCTTTTCTGTCAATCGTCAAATTCCACTATGCCGATATAGGGAAGATTGCGGTATTTCTGACCATAATCCAGCCCGTAACCCACCACAAACTCATCCGGTATCTGAAATCCGGTATAATCCACATCCACATCAATCACACGTCTGTCCGGCTTATCCAGAAGTGTACAAAGCCGCAGGCTCGCAGGTCCGCGGTCGCGCAGCATCTCCATCAGATAACTGAGCGTTCTGCCGGAATCCACAATGTCCTCCACCACCAGCACATCCTTGCCCTTTAAAGGTTCATCCAGATCCTTCACAATCTTTACTACCCCGCTGGATTTCGTCTCACTGCCATAACTGGATACCGACATAAAGTCCAGCGAAACCGGTACCGTGATCCTTTTGGCCAGTTCACACATAAAAAAACTGCCCCCCTTGAGGACGCATATCAAGTGTACCTCCTTACCGGCATAATCCCTGCTGATCTGATCTCCTATCTGCTGGATCCTGTCGTCCACTTCTTTCTCGGATAAAAAAACTTTAATATGTTCCGCCATCTTCCTGACCTCCTCTTAACTGTACTTCCAACACCCGCTTTGTATCCGCCGCCACCTTATATGCCTCACTGATGCGGTATCCGATCACCCAGAGAATGTGTTCTCCGTCCGCCAGCAGCCACATGGAATCTCTCTCCTGCCTTGGAATTCTTGTATTCACCATATAGTCCTGCAGTGACTTACGGGAAAGCGCTTTGTTTATCGTCAGATAATCACCTGTTCTGCGAGTTCTGATCTTCAGTGATTCCTTAATTTTATCATAATCAAACCATTTCGTATACCGATTTTGCGGAATATCTGCATTTTTTTCACAGGAAAAGACCCGGCAGCACAAGGTTCCCAGCCCCGGCAATTCGATTTCACACGCAGGTTCCGGGCGAACCGTCCACTCCGGCGCTTCTTTCTGCCCTTTTGCGCAGGCACGTTCTTTTGCGGCAGTATGCTTTTGTCTCTCAAATACCAGATTCCCGTACTCCCGCCTGACACAGACGCCGCCCGGCAGCGAAATGCGCGGATTCCCTTCCTTTTCCGTCAGTTCCTCTATTTTCCTCACATGTACCGCCGTAATATCCCGTCTGGCCGGAATCAGTTCCTCCAGGCTTTGCAGGATCATCCACTTGCGGATCAGGGAATGAAATGCTTTCATCCGTTCGATATCTATCCGCACGCCGTCCGCAGTCTTCGCCACACACACATCATATGCGCGCCGCGTCTCCTGCTTTACAAAATCCTCCGTCTCCATAAGCATTTCCGAGGTATTCCCCAT
>JAAVAG010000121.1 GCA_014804185.1 Lachnospiraceae bacterium | reverse complement strand
GGACGCTTACTTTGTTCAATTAAGTTAAATCGCAAATGGCGCAAACGAAAGGGCAGTTTATCGCAAAATCAAGGCTGCTTTTTCGTTTGCCCCATCAGCGATTCTAACCTAAAGAATTTATGGTTTTCTCGCAAGTTGTAGATCAATGGTATCATACAATGTAATTGAACCACCATGACTATTTATTGCATCCTCAATCTTTAAGAAAAATTTCTTTCTTATACTTTCCTCAATTGCAATATGGTCAGAATATGTTCCGAGCAATGTACTATACTCATTTGCTGAAAAAATTCGTGTTCTATGAAACAAAGCATATTTTATATCCACGAAACCATATTTTTCTGCGATTCCTGCTCTTTGTATAGCTTGTTCCTCGCTATACTCTGTTGGCACTTCCTGTTTCTTATTATAGAAGTTGTAATAATACTCACCATAAATTCGATCTATTTCCTCCGAAAGCGGTAAATTATCTTTGGCGCGGTAAGGGTGATTGGCAAAACGTGCAAACGCACCACCACGTTTCAGCATAGAGAACACTTTTGTATATCCGACATTCTCAGGCACCCAATGGAATGCTGATGCAGAATAAACCAAATCATATGTATCATCTAAAAGATTCGTATCCTCAAATTTGCTTGTTATGATGGAGAAATTAAAATATTCCTTAAACTTTTCTTTGCACAATTCAGAAAGCTGCTCACCATATTCGACAGCAGTCAGATTACATTTCGTTTTCAAAAACGGTAATGTTGCTTGACCACCGCCAATTCCTACCTCTACTGCATAACAAGACTGGTCAAGAGTAATATAATCGAATATCATTTTATAAAGTTCATCAGGATCCCCGGGACGAATCTTCTCATAGGCAGACGCCACCGTATTAAATGTCCACTCCAAACCTTTGACTATCATCGCAATGTCCTCCTAACATGTTGACATTTATGTACCTCTTATATCTTTTGCTCCTGCTCCAGTCGTCTCACCGACCCCCTCTTTAAAACAGAAGCGTCAAACACGCGGTGCCCCGCGCCCTCCCCGTTCATCATGCCCCGCAGCATGGATACGGCGGCCAGCGCCATCTCCGCCGCGGGCTGGCACATGGTATCCAGCGCAGGATTGTAAAACTCCGTCATCTCTATTCCGTCAAATCCCACAACGGAGATATCCTCCGGAATCCGTTTTCCCATGGCAAAAACCGCCTTGGCCGCACCGATGGCCAGTACGTCCGAAAAGGCAAACACTGCCGTCATATCCGGGTTCAGCTGCATCAGCAGCTTCATCGTCCGAAACCCATCCCTGTAACCCAGCCCGCTGACACGGGCATTGGTGGCGATCAGCCTCTCCTCCACCTCCAGCCCGCTCTCCGTCAGCGCCCTGACATAGCCCTGATAACGGAGAATATTCGGCGTCACCCTGCCGCCCGCATCCCGGTACAGAAAGCCGATCTTTCTGTGCCCCTGTTCGATCAGATACCTTACCGCCCGGTACCCCTCTTTCTCATCGTCTATCGTTACACTGGAATACAGCGCGGCATCCGTCTCACCGGGCGCGCTGACCGTTAAAAGCACACAGGGTATCTCCAGCTGCCGGAATTTTTCGGATGTATAAGAGTCAAAAGAGCCCCCCATCAGGATCACGCCGCACAGGTTGCGCTGCATGGCCTCGCTGATCGCCACATCCATCTCATTCTGATTTTCTCCGATATCCTGAACCAGAAGAGAATAGCCCTGGGCCGTCAGTTCCTCCTCAATCACTTCCAGCATCATATAAAAGAAAGGATTGGACATATATTTCACAAACACCCCAATATTTTTGGACCGCGTCAGCTTCAGATTGCGTGCGCTGCTGTTGGGTATATAGTGATACTGCTCGATGACATCCATCACTCTCTTTCTTGTCTTTTCGCTCACGGCTCCGGTCTGATTCAATACCCGGGAAACCGTAGCGATCCCCACGCCGGAGAGTCTCGCAATATCCTTTATATTAATGTCCGCCATAGTTTCTTTCCTTTCCGAATTTCTCTCTTCCTTATCTTATCATCTTTTTTTCCCTGGCACAACTCAAACCGTTTCCTCCATATCTTTACGTTTCTCCCATGCGCTTTTTGGAAACGTTTTCAATTTTGGATTGACTATGAGATCAACAACCTTTATACTTATAAGCAGAATCTATTGGAAACGTTTTCAATAATAAAGTGAGGGATTACACGATGTTATGTAAAAAAATGACTCCACCTGTCACCCTGTCAAACGGACAGAGTTCTTTCTCTTTTCTGGACAGCGGGGACGCTTTTCTCTGGATGCACGATTATGTCCGGATTAACGCTTTCTGCGGGAATCCCCTGGACGGCTCCGCAAACAATCTGTATCTGCGCATTTATCACGGGGATGACATTCACACATATCCTCTATTAGGACGTCGTTCCAAAAGCCGCTTCCAGGCTGCGGCCCAGTCGCTGAAATATGAAGGAACTGCAGAAACGCTGGAATATACCGTTATCTTCCGTCTCACCCCCTGGGGTATCTGGTTCTGGGATGTCACTCTGAGGGGGAATTGCGAAAGGGCGGATGTGATCTATTCCCAGGATATCGGCTGCGCGTTCCACGGCACCGTGGACTCCAACGAACTGTATGTGGCACAGTATCTGGGGCACAGTGTCTTTGAGACCGAAAACGGTTTCTGCGTCTGTTCCCGTCAGAACATGGATCAGGGCGGGAAAAATCCTTATATTCAGCAGGGCGGTCTGGGAATCCGCATTGTCTCCTATTCCACGGACGGCACCCAGTTCTACGGTCTCTCCTTTAAAAAAACTGATTTCCCGCAGGCGCTGCAGGGCGATCTGCCCAAAATCAACAAGCAGTTTGAGTTGGCGCAGATCTGTCTGCAGACGGAAATCTTTCAGCTAAACGGAACAAAGGACTTCTCCTTTTACGGCCTATGTTCTGTGGATCACCCTCTGGCTGTTACCCAGAAGGAATTTGACACGGAGATTTCGGATGCCTGTGACTGGCAGCCGGAGGTGGAAACTTTCCGTCCTCTCCTTTCAGAGGTTCTGATTGGCGCTCCCTATGCGTCTCCCGCCTGGAGCGATGAGCAGGTCCGGGAGCGTTTCCCGAACCGGTGTCTGGAAGAGGAAGAGAACGGAAAACTTCTTTCCTTTTTCATACCTGAAAATTTCATACCTGAAAATTCCGCCTCTGGCAGCAGTCATGTGGTGCTGCAGGACAAGGAACTGGCGTCGGAGCGGCCCCACGGTCACATTCTGCTTGGTTCGTTTCCGCCGGACCAGGTTCCCTCCGGCGTCGTCAGTTCCACAAATTATATGTACGGTGTGTTCAACTGTCAGACGGTGGCAGGCAACACCGATATGAACATGCTTCTCTCCTGCCACAGAGGTCTGCTGAACGTGAATAAATACAGCGGACAGCGCATTTATGTGCGCCTGGACGGCAGCTGGCGCTGTCTGACGCTGCCCGCCGCCTATCAGATGGATTTATCCGGCAGCACCTGGTACTATTCCGTGGATGAGGATGTTCTGGTGATCCATTCTTACGCCGTCTATAACCGTCCGGAGATCGTCCTCTCTCTGCACTCGGAACTGGGACGTTCCTACGACATCATGATCTCCCACAATCTGACGGCGGATCCGGATGAATTTGATCAGGACATTATCCTGCAGCAGACAGGGGATACTCTTACCGCCCTGCCCGCGCCGGACGGCTATGTCCTGCAGTACTGTCCCGACTTTCACTTTACCCTGCGCCTGCCTGAAAAATGCTCCGTATCCGACGACCGCGTTTTCTTTGCCGACGGAGACCCGCGCAATCCCTGCATGATGACGCTCTCCCTGCCGGAGTGCTCCGGCTTTACCCTGGTCATGCAGGGGCGGACTGAGGCAGGAGATCTGCCCTTTGCGGCGGAATATTCCCACGAAAAAGAACGCGCTCTGTTTTCTCTTCACTATGACAGCCTGCTGCGCCATTTCCGCTTACGCTGTCCCGGTTCCGCATCGGAAGAGATCCGGCGCTACAACGCCATTTTGCCGTGGTACGCCCACGATGCCATGATCCACTTTGCCTCCCCCCACGGACTGGAGCAGTCCGGCGGCGCCGCCTGGGGCACCCGCGACGTCTGTCAGGGACCGATGGAATTTTTCCTCGCCTGCGGTCATTTTGCCATCGCCCGGGATATTCTGCTCAGACTCTATGGGCGGCAGCTGCTGCACACCGGCGAATGGCCGCAGTGGTTTATGTTCGACCAGTATCAGTTTCAGCAGGAGGACTGTCACGGAGACATTGTATTCTGGCCCATGAAAGCGCTGGCCGACTACCTTTCTTACTCCGGCGATTTCTCCATTCTCCGGGAATCTGTGGATTATCGTCTGGAGGGAGCCGCTCTGGCAGGCAGACCGCAGCCCGTTCTGGAGCATCTGAAAAAATGCGTGGAGGCCATAGAGCGCCGTTTCCTGCCCGGAACCCACCTGATCTCCTATGCGGGCGGAGACTGGGACGACACACTCCAGCCCGCCAGTCCCCGGTTAAAAGAATGCCTTGTCAGCGCGTGGACACAGGCGCTGGCCTCACAGACGCTCCGCCTGCTCTCGGATGCGCTGTCCCAGGCGGATCCGGCCTTTGCCGGCCGTCTGTCCGATCTGGCCGCGTCCATTGCCGAAGATTTTGATCGTTGTCTGGTAAAAGACGGCATCATAGCAGGTTTTGCATATTCCAATCCGGGAGGTTCCAGAAAATATCTGCTGCATCCCCTGGACCGGGAGACAGGCATTCATTACAGACTGCTGCCGCTCACCCGCAGCATGATAGCCCAGCTGGCGGATCAGCATCTGGCGGAAAAGAATCTGGAGATCATCTCGGAAAAACTCTCCTGTCCGGACGGCGTCCGTCTGATGGATCATCCCGCCCGCTACCAGGGAGGTATCAGCCGTATCTTTGTCCGGGCGGAGCAGGCGGCCAATGTGGGGCGGGAGATCAGTCTGCAGTATGTACACGCCCACATCCGTTATATAGAAGCCATGGCGGTATATGGGAGGGCGGATCTGGCGTGGGAGGGCCTCAGCCAGATCACCCCGGTTCTCATCCGGCAGCAGGTGCCGGGCGCGCTTCCCAGACAGAGCAACGTCTACTTCAGCAGTTCCGAGGGCTGTTTCCACGACCGCTATGAATTTGACCGCAATTTTGACCTGCTGCGCACCGGGCGCATCCCGGTCAAATGCGGCTGGCGTCTGTATTCCAGCGGCCCTGGCATCTATACCGCACGCCTGATCGGCAACCTGCTGGGGATACGCCCCGCTGCGGATCATATTGTCCTGGATCCCGTCGTTCCCGCAAAACTGGACGGCATGGAACTTACTTTCGCCTGCTTTGGACGCACCGTAACCTTCCTCTACCGTATGGATTCCGGGGCCGCATGCCCGCTGACCGTTACCGCAGGCGGCAGGCAGCTGGGAACCCCGCTGCACAACCGTTACCGAACCGCCGGTGTGTGCATAGAACGTGAAGAGTTCCTGGAAGCTGTGGCTGCGGATCCCACCGTACTGCTTACGATCCGTGCATAAAAAATATCGCCTGACAACAACAATTCTGACAACAATAATTCAGGGAGAATGTTTCGAGTTCTCCCTGAATTATTTTATAAGGACGGATATTTTTTGTCCGTATGTTTATCTTCCCTGGCTGCGGTAATAGGCATCCACTGCCTGTTCCAGCTGCCTGGCCTCCGCCTCCGTGTCCACCCATGCCCGGATAAACAAGCCCTCCGGCTGCAGATTTCTGATATAATCCATCACTTCCCCGGCATTTACCGCCTCCACCCAGGCGCATTTGCCTGCCGCCTGGATCTCCTTGAGCCTGGGAATCCACAGCCCGCTGTTTTGAGCCGCCGGGGTCGCCTGCACCTGGACCCCGGTAATCTCCGGTATGGACAGAATGGCAGGCAGGTGCCGGATCACATTTTCCCCGTCCAGATGAAACAGACATCGTCCCAGATAAGCCGCCATATCCCGCAGCGGCTCTCGCACAAATTCTTCCCACATTTCCGCGGACAGCATAACCTCAAAGTCATTGGAAATAAAATAGGCGGGCCGCTCGCTGTAGACGCCGAGCCAGTTGGTGCAGCCGCCCTGGTAGCGCATGGCAGCCTTCTGAAAACGCGCATATACCTGTTTAAACAGTTCCAGATGCGCTTTCTGTACCCGCACTACCTCCTCCGGATTGTCCATCATCTCATAGCATGTATTTTCGGAACCTACCAGGGCGGCAACACCGTCCATCAGCGTGTTCAGGTCCGTTGTGCCGATGATATAATCTCCGCTTTTTGCATCCTCCGTGTACGCCTGCAGGATCCGCTCCATCTCCCTGTAGTAATAATTGTCCTCCCGCAGGGTAAAATCCGTAAACTCCGCCAGTTCACAGTCCCTGTGCCTGACCCATTCGCTGGCCTCATTATATTGCAGTTCCAGCCCCAGCATGCCCGCCAGCAAATCCGGCCCTATGGATACCGGCACAAAGGGGTAGGCGTCCAGCCCGTAATAGGTATTCTTCATCCAGTGCCGCTGGGACGCGGTCATCCACTCCGTATTGTACCAGTAGTCCAGCAGATTTTCCGGCGCGGGCCAGTCAAAGGATCCTCCCTCCTTTGTCGCCGTCAGTTCGATCACCGCCCTCCTGTTCTGCAGGCTCCAGTAGGCCTCATGATGCGCCTTTCTCTCTTCCCAGTTTTCCACATTAATCATTGCACTTACCTCCCTCTTTTTTGCCGATACGGATGGTCAGTTTCTCACAGAGTCTGCCGTCCAGGAGCGAGCGGATAATGCAGCCGTCCTCTGTCTTTTGCAGTTTGTATCCCTCTCCTGCCAAAACCTCCCCCCCTGCCGCAAGGGAGATTTCCTCCTGGGGCTGCATCAGGGAAACGGTCAGCAGCCATTCTTTTTCCGTCTCTTTCAGTTCCAGAAATTCCGCCGTGCTGTACAAAACCCGGATATCCCGGCAGATCCGGATATTCAGAGGCAGCAGCAGTCCCCGTCTTGCGCGGACAGTCAGCTTCTTTCCGCCAAACAGCGCCTCCTCTCCCCGGTAGATTACGGTCGTCTTGTCATACTCGTCTATATTGACCACAGTCAGATATCTGCCGCCCTCAGAGTCCGAGCGGGAAGAGAGAAACAACTTGTCCCGGGAACTGTCCGTGTGATAAAAAGGCTCCGCGCCGATCCTGGCAAGCTGTTTCAGAATCACACGGTCGCGATAGTAAAACTCATGGGCATGCCCCATGCCGTAGCATACGATCCTCCCTTTTCCCAGTTCTTTTACAAAGCCGCAGATATATCCTCCCTCCCTGTGCCGTGCAAACCCGTTTTCCACCTGGCCGAAATCCGTAGACGCTGGCACATACATATCTTTCATATCATCCACGTCCACATGTCCCTCTCCCCGGACGTTCACCTCACAGCCCAGGGCATCCTGCAAAACAGTGCAGGGCCTGCCTTTCATATCTTTCACCGGCACGGTGGGAAAAAGGAATATCTGTCCGCCCTCCCGGACATAGTCCACCAGCTTTCTCTGGATGTCCTCGTCCATGTAGGGCGTTGCATAGACCGCCAGCCGGGGATTTTTCTCGGGAGAAAACTCCCTGGAAAGATTCAGCCCCCGAAATGACAGATTGTTGACGGACATACCTTTCCCCATACCGTCAAACAGAAAAGTGTTGTTGTAATGCTCTATCTCCGTCCGCTTTTCTTCCAGCCGCGGGTTGCGGTAAGCGTATTCGTTCATAAAGTAATCGTGTATCACCCCCAGTTCCAGCACCGGCTCGAACCGTGTCTTTGTCAATGTATCCTCGTATGCGCGCAGCGTCTGCCCCAGCCGGGCGATCACCGCGTACTGCGGATTCAGTCTTCCGTCGCTGTCCACGGAGGCCTGCCAGGAGTGCCGGTATCCGTAAAAGCCGATCCCGTCCGGATTTTCGCCGCCTGCGAACATAAAATATCCGATCCCGTCCATCCCGTCCGCGATGCAGAGCCTGGCGGTGAGATCATAGGATGTGGGCTGCACCCTGGGTGTATCCAGCTGAAATCCGCCCTGAAATTCCAGGGAGAGCAGCGGCTGCTCCGGGGACTGCGCGGCATATGTGTAGGCATTGGCCAGATGGATGTCCTGCGCGTTGTCGTAACAGATGTTGCCCAGATAATAATCCCCGGCCATCAGGGCGCCCTCCGCCTCCGCCAGAGCGCAGATCTGGGATACCCCGCTGGGATACTCTCTGCCGCGCTTGATAATATCATAGGTGTCAAACCCATGGACGTTAAACAAATGCAGGCATTTCCCCATGTGCTTCCGGCAGAATTCCTGAAGACGCATAAAATACCGCTTCAGATACACCCGATAATATCTGCACAGATCCACGTCCACGGAAATCTCCTCCCCGGCGGGCGGATTTTTCACATACTCTGTAAACGCCGTCTCTTCCAGATCGCCGTAGCATGCCTTTCCCTGATACAGCTTTCTGACAAAAAGACGGAACTGTCTCATATTTTCCGGAGAATAATCCGGCTCCCCGGCGCACCAGTTTTTCATACCGATCTCATTGTCCAGCTGCACCAATATGATCGGACCGCCGTTTTCATGCATATAAGGGCGCACAACCTCCCCCACTGCACTGTACCATCTCTCCGCCAGGTTTAAAAATGTCTCATCCGCGAAACAGACCACCTGATTGGTGACAGCCTTTCCCTCCCTGTCCCGGGAGATCACATCCGGATAGTTTTGAAAAATCCAGTCCGGCAGCCCCTCGTTGCGCATCTCGCTCATAGTGTACGGACCGGGCCGCAGCATGCAGTACATATCATATTTTTGCAGCAGTCCCAGAAAAGCGGCCAGATCCGTCTGCGGGCCGCGCTTTCCCGTCAGGTCTATCTCTCCCTCCCGGGGTTCATGATACAGCCACGGAACAATCACGCTGACCAGATTCATTCCCGCCGCTTTTGCTTTCCGGATCCGGTCCTCCCAATCCTCCCGTGCAAGGCGGTAATAATGAATTTCACCGCCGTATAAAAAACGCGGCTTTCCGTCAATCAGAATCCGCCCGTTTTTTACCTCGATCATAATCTCGCTCCTCCTATCTAATCTTCTCCAGTTTCAGATCACTGACAATATATTTGTATTTTCCCATCTCCAGAAATTTATGCGCTTTCAGATTGTAAGCGTACTCCTCTCCTCCCCGCCAGGAAAAAACCTCCACCGGCCTGCCGATATGCTGCTCCAGCCGGTGTCCCGCCAACACGGTTTCCTGATACAACCTCTCGTCGGCGGTCTCCCTGCCCAAATGAAAATGCGATCCGGTATGGCAGCATATCACATGATTTTGGGCAATCCGGCCGATCTCCTCCCAGGACAGCGAGATGCGCCCGTCCGGATAGTCTCTGACATTTTGCGCCGACAGTCCGTGACTTTCCGCATATCTTTGCTGTTGTTTTGCGGGTACATCCGGGAAATCCGCAGGAATAAAATACCAGCCAGTCATCTGATATTTTTCCAGAATGGGCCACAGCACATCATACTGGTTCCGATAGCCGTCATATATTCCCAGGATCAATCCGGGTTTTTCTTTCGGCCATTTCTTCTCCTGAAAAAAGAAATCCAGATCCCGGGGCGTCACCGGGGAAAAATGCCGGCTGAAATAGGCAATCTCTTTCTCAAACCGTTCTCTGTCTCCGCTCTCTGTGCTGTGATAATTGACGATCCTGATATACGCGTAATTCACCATATTCCGGAACATTTCCAGCGTGCGTTTATCGCTGCAGATCGCTTTGGAAAAAGCCTGAATATCAAACTTCATCATTCATCCTCCTTCAGCCATTCACCTGTGCCAAAATCCGTGTCCTCTATGCCCCTCCGGTAGGGAACCACGGTGGTTTCATCCGCGGCCTCGTCATAGACAAACCGGAAACACATCTCCGCCAGCACATTCATGGCAGGCGCCGCGGCCGGATAATCCGCCTCTTTCATTTTGTCGGACAGAAATTCTTCATTCTGTTCATACAGATCGGTAAGAATCAGACCTCCGACAGCCAGAAACAGTCCCATATCCTCATCGTCCTCCGCCGGGGTATACGCCCCCTCATAATCTGTGGTAAAATCCTCCAGACAGACATAGCCCGGTATGCTCTGTCTGTTTTCATCACAGCTGTTGCAGTACTGGATCAGATCATAAAAACCGGTGAGATCGTCCGCACCCAGCTGATCCAATATTTCATCCAGCGTCTCATGCGCCTTTTTCCCGGAAAAATATTTCAGCCGCGAGAAGTTGCGCACGCGCAGCTTTTTTTGAACGCTCCGGAACAAAAGCAGCGCCACCGCTGCCGCCGCGCCCTCGGAGGCCAGCGCCGAAAACCAGATCCCATCGGCGCCAAGCGCAAATCCCATGCCCACCACAAAGCACACAGGAAAGACAACGCTTCTGAGTACGGAAAAAATAATGGCATGACTGCTCTCGTCCACCGCCTGAAAATAAGTGGACAGCAAAATATTCAGAGAAGAGAGAAGATACGATAAAAAGGTGATCCGCACCGCAGACACCGCGATTGACATCAGCTTGTCCTCTCCGTCCACAAAGACGCGTATCAGCGCTGAGGGATAGCATTCGCCGACAACGCAGAAGATCACGGCAATCAGCAGGGAATAAAGCAGGGAATACCGAAGAATCCTGCGCACTCTCTTATAGCGCCCGGAACCTATATTCACACTGACAAGGGGCTGCATGGCGTTGGAAACCCCAAGCAGAGCGTTATAGACGATCACCGTCATATTCGCCACAATCCCGTAGGCCGCAACCGCCGTCTCTCCGGACAGTGCAAGCAGCATCAGATTAAACACCCAGGTGGTAACGGAAGAGGACATATCCATAACCAGACTGGAAATGCCCTGTCTGATAATGCGCAGAAAGCACCGCATGCCCGGACCGATTCCGGCGGGACGCAGGTTGGATGATTTCCGCAGTGTGCTGATAATCAAAAACAGCACCGATACGGTGATGGACACGGACGTGGCCAGCGAGGCCCCGATGATCCCCCCATTCATAAAAACGACAAAGACGACATCCAGCGCGATATTCATGCCGCTTCCCACAAAGGTGGACGCCATGGCAAGCCTGGGCGCATTGTCGTTTCTCAAAAAATGATTCAGACAGATTTCCAGAGAAAACACCGGCGCAAAGGCAAAGACATAGATGAGATAATCCTGTACTCCCCGTCTGGCCGCCCCCGTTCCCCCAAGAAACGTAGTGACCTGGGGCAGAAACAAAAGCCCCAGCGCCATGATCAAAACAGTGATGGCCGTCAATGCGACCATACACACCGTGTAGATGGATCTGGCCGTTTTGCTTTCTCCCCTGCCCATATGAATGGAATAGAGCGTGGAACCCCCCGCCCCGAACAAAGATCCCAGACCGTAGAGAATGCCTGTGGCCGGCTGTGCAATGCCCAGCGCCGTAATTCCCGTCTCTCCCAGCATCTGTCCCACGCAGACAGTGTCAACCATAAAATTCAGAGAGATGAACAGCGTGGCCGACACACTGGGAAACAGGTACTGCAGAAACAGTCTGTGCGGATTCTTTGTGATTAGTTCTTTGTTTGTAATCATAAAAATCTCCAAATGAAATTTTGGCGCGGGGAAAGGAAAACTCCGCTCCCCGCGCCGGAAATGAACCACTGACAGATCTTTTATGTGAAATCATCAATGATTAAAAGTCTCATTCACCACATCGGTAACATGGCTGCCGCCGAGAGTCTCAAACTCTGCAAGCCAGTCTTCAAATGCGTCAACAGGAAGGACCCCTGAGATGATCTTGGCGTAGTATTCAACCTCCTTGCTCTGGATCATACCCATATCACCGGAAACTTCCGTAGGGAAGCCGCCGTGAATCTCTGTCAGGATCACGCGGTTGCCAGGCATATATTCATCCACCACAATGCCTATACATCCGCCTATGCCAAGCTGCGACCAGTATCCGTACTGGCTCACGTCACCATCCACATAAGCCTGTACAGAGTCATAGTTGCTCTTATACTTTCCTTCCAGATCCTCGTAGGAAAGTGTGCCCTCGCTGATTGCCTTGATCTTTCTGTAGGTGTCCAGTTCGGTGGTACCGGAACTGAGACGCACGGGGCAGAGCATGTAAGCGGAAACATCGCCCGCATAATCATAAATGGCACTGATCTCCGCGGGAGTCTCGTCGTTGAGGGTTTCCACATACAGGTTGGCGATCAGAACCGCTGCCGCCGGGTTTTCGCAGGAGGCTGCCACACAGGTATACTGATCCAGCGGCCACCAGGTGGAACAGCTTGCCGGAGTGCTGTCCGCCGACACAAATGCATAAGGTTTCCAAACGGCGTCCGGATTTTCCTCCACCACGGAGCCCAGAGGCCAGTAGCCTGCGTAATTCATACCAAAAAGCATTCCGATCTTGTTGGAATACACGTCTGCGATCACCGCATCCACATCTTTGGTGTTAAACTCGGGATCCAGAATTCCCTCCTGATAAAGCTGTGCTGCCGCCGCCAGCGCTTCTTTCATCTCGGGCTGTACCCCGCCGTATACAATCCTACCGTCCGCATCCTTGATCCAGTTCTGGCTGCCTACCGCATGGAAAGCCGCCGCAAACCCCTCAAAAGATGCGACCCCGCCCCACCAGGGAGAAGTGCCGGAAAGGCCGATGCCGTAAGTATCATCCTTGCCGTTGCCGTCCGGATCCTGGGTTGTAAACGCGCGGGCAACCTCCACCAGTTCGTCCCAGGTAGTGGGAGCGCTCATATGCACCGCATCCAGCCAGTCCTGACGAATCCAGAGGAACTGTGTATTCACTTCGCTGGCCACACTCAGCGCGGGAATGCAGTATAATTTCCCGTCGATCTTACAGGCATCGATCAAATCCGCATTGGCCTCAAAAATCGCTTTCAGACGGTCACTGCCGTACTCTTCAATCAGATCCGTCATGTCCGCCAGCAGTCCCTCATTTGCCGCCTCCGCATAGGTAGAATAGTAGGCGGTGAAAATATCCGGAAGATCCCCGTTCGCAATGCCCATTGTCAGCTTGTTTCCGTAAGCCTCCGTGCCGTTGTCCGCAGACCAGGCCACCTCCAGTTTGATTCCCAGTTGTTCCTCAATATAATCCGTCCAGACATTCTTATCATAAGACTGCCCCTCCGCAAACTTCTGGGCGGAGTCGGCCGCAACCGCATGTGTGATTGTCACGGGTTCCACAAACTTGCCGTCCACAATACTTACCGCACCGCCGGACCCTTTGCCCTCATCTCCGCAGCCGGCCATTGTAGACGCCGCAAATGCGAAGATCAGCGAGAGCGCAAGCCCTTTTTTTACCAAACCTTTCATAATCTCTCTCCTTTTTCTTTAAATTGTATTTTCATGGCGGTTCATCTTTCCGCCCAAATACCGTATTTTTGTGCGTCTGTCCCCGCGCCTTATCCCTTGACGCCGCCCATGGTCAGCCCTGTGGCAAAATACTTCTGCAGGAACGGATATACCATCATAATGGGCAGAATCGCCACAAACAGCTGCGCGGCGCGGCTGCTGCGCGCGGACACAAAGCTGAGCAGTTCCCTGATAGAACTACTGCTGCTGCCTCTCATCTTGGACAGGTACTGCTCCGGGTTAATCACAATGGTCTGTAAGTAACTTTGCAGCGGATAATTCTCGGTGCGGTCCATAAACAAAAGACCGTCAAACCACGCGTTCCAATGTCCAACCATGGCAAACAGTGTGATGGTAGCCAGGGAAGGCTTACAAAGCGGAATCACAACGGATACCAACGTCCTCACATGGCCCGCCCCGTCTATAAAAGCCGCATCCTTTAAGTCAATGGGAATGCCTCTCATATAGTTCATCAGCACCAGCACGCTGAACACCGGAACCGCATCAGGCAGGATCAGCGCCCAGATCGTATTCACCAGTCCTGTTTTGAGTACAACCGTATACCAGGGAACAAGCCCTGCGCCGAACAGAATCGTGATCACGAAGAACCATGCATAGATCCGCCGCATGGCAAACCGGCTCTCCTCCTGAGACAGCACATACGCCGTCGGAATAATCAGCAGCAGGTTCACGGTAACACCCAGAAACACTCTCTTGAGCGTTATGCCGAAAGCCTGCAGAAAGGAGCCGCTCTCCAGCACAAACTGATAGGACTTCAGATTAAAATCCTTGGGCCAGAACGAAACGGCATTGCTGTTTACCGCATACTGTCCGCTGAGGGACACCGCCAGCAGATTGATAAACGGCAGCAGACAGGTGAGAGCGAGTATCGTGAGTATAATGATATTGCATACGTTGAAGATTTTACGGGCCGTACTTGTCCTGATCTTGCTTTTCTGTTTTTTCACGCTCCGTCACCTCCTAGAATATCCGGTAGTCGGCAAACTTATCTGCCAGAATATACCCCGTTACAATCAGTGTAAAGGACACAAGGGAATTCATCAGTCCCAGCGCCGTGGCCGGTCCATACAGGCCCGTGCCGAGACTCAGTTTATAAACCATTGTGTCGATAATCTCACCGGAACTCTGTACCATGGGGTTGAGCAGGTTATAGATCTGATCGAAGCCCGCGTTCAGGATACTGCCCATGCTGAGCAGAGACATCAGCACGATGATGGAACTCATGCCCGGCAGGGTGACGTGAATCGTCTGCTGCCACCGGTTGGCTCCGTCCAGCTTGGCCGATTCATACAGGAACGGATCAATGGACGCCAGGGAAGCCAGGTATACGATGGTTCCATATCCGAAGTTCTTCCAGATATCTGTGACGATCATCGAAACGGGAAACCATTTGTCGCTGCTTAAAAAAGGAACCGGTTCCACCCCCAGTGTGCCCAGCATCTGGTTAATGATTCCGGAGGAGGAGAGGATATCGCTGAACAGACCCGCCAGAATGATCCAGGACAGGAAGTTCGGGATATACAGCAGCGTCTGAATCGACCGCTTCAATCCGGAGTGCGTCAGTTCGTTCAGCAAAAGCGCCACAATAATGGGCGTAATCAGATTCCCAAGAATCTTGCCGATGGCGATCCGGAACGTATTGCCCAGAATCCTCCAGAAATCCGGCATATTAAATATATATTTAAAATTATCCAGCCACACCCATTCTGAACCGAATACACCTCTTGCAAGCTTAAAGTCCTGAAAGGCGATCACACTGCCCGCCATGGGCAGATACTTGTAAATCAGGGTCAATATGACCGCCGGCAGAATCATAAGATGCAAAGGGATAGATCTCTTCGTAAAAAACTTCTTCTTTTTTTTCATTTTCCTCCTCTTTTCTTGTCACTTTGCAAATCCCCATGTTTATATGTTGGTCATTTTGTACAAAAATAAACTTTCCTTTTATCTTCGTATTATCATTATAACATATCATCATAATGTTTCATTATGTTTTTTTGCCTTTATAATTCACTAAAATTACATTTTATTTACCTGTTCTGTCTGTGTTTCTGTATAGAAACTGGCGGCAGACACCCTTTTCTTTTCTGATCAGATGCACTGCCGCCAGTCCATTTTCTTTCCTTTTTATTACAATAAGCTGTCTCGCGAAGCGTGGCAGCATTTGTTACGCTCTGCCGATACAGCCGCAGACCTCCATTTTCTGCGTCACCAGCTTCTTTACATACTCTCTTCCTACCCCGCAGTATTTCTTGGGATCAAAGGTATCCGGTTTCTCCGCCAGCACTTTTTTCACGCCGTCGCTGAAAGCGATCCTGAGTTCCGTGGCAAAATTCACCTTGCATATACCGCGCCGGATGCTCTCTTTCACCGTCTCATCGGGCACTCCGGAAGCGCCGTGCAGTACCAGGGGAATCTCCACTATCTTTCGGATTTCCGTAAGGCGGTCCAAATCCAGCCTGGGCTCTCCCTTGTACAGCCCATGGGCCGTACCGATTGCCACGGCCAGGGAGGTGACACCCGTGCGGAGCGCAAACTCTCCGGCCTGCTCCGGATCCGTATACATATCGCCTTTTCCGCCGTCCAGATCGTCCTCCTTGCCGCCCACTTTGCCCAGTTCCGCCTCCACCGGTATGCGGGAGGGCGCACATGCATCCGCAACCCGCCTGGACACTTCTATATTGTCCTCAAAGGATGCATGGGATCCGTCGATCATAATGGAAGTATACCCCACGCGCAGAGCCTGCATGGCCAGCGCAAAACTGTCCCCATGATCCAGGTGTATGGCTACCGGAACGTCCACCCGCTCCGCCGCCGCTTTCACATTGGCAAAATAAAAATCCAGACCGCCGTATTTTACGGTGGACGGCGTCGTCTGCAGTATGACGGGCGCCCGGTTTTCCGCCGCCGCCTCTACCACCGCCTGCACCATTTCCATATTTTCCACATTAAACGCGCCCACCGCGTAATGGCCGTCCTGCGCTTTTTTCAGCATTTCTTCTGTCGTCGCTAACATTTTTCTATCTTCCTTTCCTTGCAAGCTGTACCGCTCCCCACACAGGATCATGGGAAGGCTCTCTCAGATAACCGCCGATATGTGACACATTTTGTTCCAGTTGTTTCAGCACGAACGCTCCCGCATGGAACAGTCCTCCGGAATAGGACACGGCAAATGGCTCCTCTCCCAGATGCAGTTCACGGGCCGTGCCCTCCACCAGCAAAGACAACTCCTCCGCCGCTTTCCCGTAAAGCCTGATGGCAGCCGGATCGCCATCCCGGGCCGCCTCCAGCAGAATTCGCTGCAGGGAGGCAACCTTATCCCTGCAGGGGGCATACTCCGTCTCCAGAATATCCACCGCATCCGTCAGATGTTTCAGACCCAGCCGCCGCCACATCCGCTCATACAGTGCCCCCCGTGGCACCCTGCCGTCCGCCTCCTTGAAGAATAGTTCCGCCGTCCGGCGTCCCAGCCAGTAGCAGGAACCCTCGTCTCCGAAAAAAGTGGACCATCCTCCGCTTCTGGCACAGCATCCCGCCGCGTTCTCTCCATAGGCAATAGAGCCGGTTCCCGCCACGATATGGATGCCCGGCTGCATGTCCAGCGAACCGGCCCACCCCACTCTGACGTCGTTGACCGCCATATAATCGCATCCGGCAAATACTCTCCGCAATTCTTTCTCCAGCGCCTCATCTCCCGCGGGACTCTCCCCATAGCACGGGATTCCCACGGCCGCGCGGACAATCTGCTCAAAGGATACGCCTGCCTGTCTCAGAACAGCTTCTATGCCTTCCCTGAGCACTCTGCCGAACCCCTCCGTTCCGATCTCCCTGTAGGAACAGCCGCCCATAACGGACGACGCAGCTTCCCTGCCCTCCTCATCCGCCAGCAGAAAAGCCGTCTTTGTTCCTCCGCCGTCTATCCCCAGATAATATCTCATAATCAACCTCCGCATCGCAGACAGCCTGTATGGGAACCCTATCGCAGTTCCACGCTGTAGTGGAAGACATCTCCCCTCACCAGGCTCTTACAGTATTCCACCGCTTCCTCGCCGCGGTAGGTCACCCGGATCAGATTGATGGCAGCCGCCTTATTTTCCACCTGCAGATTTTTCGCTTCCTCACGGGAGAGATTCACTGCGCTGAATGTCTCCGTAGCGTGGTCCAGATACACTCCGAAACTGTTCAGTGTTCTGTACAGACCGTTCTCCTGAATTTTTTCTCCGGTAAGTTCCGGCACAAAATGTACGGGAATATAGGACTGCTCCAGTGCGTAAGGCTTCTCGTCAATATAGCGGAGCCTCTCGATACGGAACACCTCCTGGCCCTTTTCCAGGTGCAGTGTTTCTCTGACGGTTTCGTCCGGTGTCCGCCTCTCAAAGGCAGCTACCTGGGAATGCTCCCGGATCTCCTGGCTCCTGAGTTCCTCGCTGAATGAATAAAATTTCTGAAGCTTCTGCTCTATGGCCTTTTTCTGTACAAATGTCCCTCTGCCCTGTTTCTTAACCAGATATTTCTCATTCTGCAGTTCTTCGATGGCCTTGCGCACAGTGATCCGGCTGACTCCATAAATCTCACAGATCTCCTGCTCCGACGGGATTTTGCTCCCCTCGGTCCATTCGCCGCTGAAAATATTTTTTTTAATTTCCTCCTTAAGCTGATAATACAGCGCAAGGGGGATGTCCTTGCGGATCGCGCCTGAATTCCCTTCAGTTCCCATATGATATTCTCCTTTTTTCATCTCATTGTTATGATGACATAATAATACAGTTCCTATCATTATGGCATATACGAAAGAATATTTCCAGCTTTTTCCGTGCCGCCGTCCGCTCAGATATCGTAAATCACAACGCCCCGAACCACCCGGTTCACTTCCCCGCCGGGACACGGGTTATCCATCGTCATATTCTTCTCCAGGGACTTTTCCAGAGAAAGCAGCTGTACAAACAACAATCCCTTGATATACGCCCCCATCTCGGAATTTGCGGGCAGGCTCTCCGGAATCTCGTATGTCACTTCATAATCCGCCCCCGGAATCATCCCGCCATGGGCGCTGCCCGTCACCACCGCCACCAGATTCTTTTTCTTCTCTTCCACCAGTTCCCTGGCCAGATCCACATCGTACTGCAGGCTGTAGGGCTGATTGGACAGAAAATGCACCGTCAGTGTCTCATCGTTGATGACCGTCTTGGGACCGTGACGGAAGCCCGTGGCGGCATCATAGCCCGCATGCACACAGCCGTTGGTCAGTTCCATGGATTTAACCGCCCCTTCCCTTGCAAGCCCTCTCATAGCGCCGGTTCCCAGCCAGATCAGCCTGCGGTAATCTTTCTGCGCGATCTCAAACGCTTTCTTATCCAGCTGTTCCATATCCCGTTCCGCACTGTCCGCCAGCGCTCTGATATGGTCCGCATAGACGGAAATCTGCCCGTGGTGAAACAGGCACCAGGTAGCCAGCGCCATACAGCTTACGCTGCTGGTCATGGCAAATCCCTGGTCGCATGCCTCGGGAGGCATATCCAGCACAAGCGTGTTCTTTGAAGCGTATCCCAGCCTGGCCAGACTGCTGTTTTTGTCACAGACAATGATCACCTGATACAGCCTGCTGATCTTCTTTTCCGCAAACCGGATGGTGGCACAGCTCTCCGGGCTCTCGCCGGAGCGCGCATAAGAAATCAGCAGTGTGGGAACGTCTGCATAGGTACTGTCCGGCATGCTGATAAAATCCGTGGTATGGATCGTTTCCGACAGGATTCCCATTTCATTGGCAAGCAGGCACTGCATACTCTCTCCCACAAACGCGGAGGATCCCGCGCCGGTAAAGACGATCCGCAGATGCTCCACCGCCATGACCTCCTCCATAAATGTGTGGATTTCCTCCTCCCGGCCGCACAGAACATCCGCCAGACGCCTCCACAGGGCAGGCTGCTGCAGGATCTCCGTCACAGTATGCACAGCGCTGCGGCGGATATAGTACTCTTCCGTTCTTCCCAAAAGTGTTTTCTCCATTTTCACCCTCATTTCTGCGCCGCTTATGATATGAGACGGAATCTGTGAGCGCGGCGCTCCCACAATCCGTAGTCCTCTCAGATCTCCGTGTTTGTCTCCCTCCCCGAGAGCAAATCCACTATGTGACGCGCGGCCTGCATGGCCACGTTGTGAATCTCGCGGTCCGCAAGCCCCGCCATATGAGGAGTCAGCACCACATTGTCCAGTTCAAACAGTTCGCTGTCCAACAGAGGTTCCTCCTCATATACATCCAGCGCCGCCCCCGCGATCGTTCCCCGGCGCAGCGCTTCCATCAGTGCCGGTGTGTGAATAATCCCTCCTCTGGAGGAATTGACCACCACAGCTCCGGGCTTCATGATGCTCAGTGTCTCTTCATTGATGATATGGCGGGTTTCCGGTGTCAGCGGACAGGAGGGTACGATAATGTCCGCCTCCCGAAACAGGGTTTCCCGCTCCACATAGACCGCTCCATATCTTGCTGCAGGTTCCGGTTTCCGACTGGTACTGCTGACAATCAGCCGCATCCCGAACCCCGCCGCCCGGGCCGCAATGGCCTGGCCGATGGCGCCGAAACCGATAATTCCCAGCGTCTTGCCGGAGACTGCAATCCCTCTCTCCACCCCGGAGCACCACTGCCCGCGGCGGATTGTTCTGTCCCCCAACGGAATGCGCCTCATCAGAGCCAGAATCTGTCCCCACACAAAATCCGCAACGGCGTCAAAATTCTGTCTGGGAACATTGCATACGACAATTCCCGCCCGGTGAAAGGCATCCAGATCCAGGTGATCGCTCCCCGCACAGTTTAAGGATACCGCGCGCAGGCCCTGGGCTGCCCGGACAAACTCCTCCCCCAGCGGGATGTCGGCTCCCATAATGATTCCCGGCGGTTTCTGAGCCAGTCCGTTCCAGTAGGCGGCCAGTTCTTTCTCCGTCCATCCTTTCCGATCCTTTTCCGCCAGCAGAAGAGGGTTGAAACCGCCCTGTTCTACCACCCGGAAAGCCTCTTCCTCCTGCTCAAAGGAAAAGGAAAGAATCAATACATCTCTGCCCATACTTCTTCTCCTTATTTATACTGCGGCAGCACATCCTTATATTCCGCATAGAATTCCTCCACTAAAGCCTCCGCCGTGGTGTAATCCGTAACGGCCCCGTCCAGCATCATGGCGTCCGCCCACAAACGCTTATCTCCCGTAAGCGCCGCTTCAACGGTGGCATCCACGCTGGCCAGCCGTTTGATAATGATATCTTTCATCGGGCCGCCGAAGCCGTTGATATGCATGCTGGAAAAGCCCAGACCTGTAGCCACACCGGGCAGTTCCAGTATGGCGTCGTCGGGAATTCCCCGGACAGCCCCGTCGTTGGGAATATTCACCGAAAATACCTTTCTCTCATCCAGGATCAGGGACCGGATCATCTCCACAAGCTGCTCATGTTCCCCCGAAGTGCGCGCAAACAGTTCCGGAGCTGCCTCCCCTGTTATCTCCCCCTGGGAGAGCATGTCCTGATAGGTCTTTTCCCCCCTGGCGATAACATCGTCGATAGGAAAAGCGTCGATTCCCAGAGTATGCCCGTAATAGGCCCCTTTGGGGAACCGCTCCGGGAAAAATTCTACCGCATGGCGATCCACCACCGCGGGAATCCCGCCGTAGCGCTCAAACAGTTCCCAGGAAAGTGGATTGTCCATATAATTAGGAATCTCCTTATCCTCCAGCTGGGGATTAAAGAAATTGCGCACATGGGGATTTATCTCATGCTCCTTTTTCTGTCTGGCGATCAGTTCCAGCAGATCCGGTTTCACATCCCTTCCGTCCACGCGGATATCGTACAGCCAGGTCAGATGGTTCAGCCCCACTCCTATGGTGGTCAGGCGCTCCACATCCACATCCAGCATTCTGGCAAGATATTTTTCTCCGTAGATGACGCCGTGGCACAGTCCGATGAGTTTCACGCCGGTAGCCCTGCGCACCGCGGTAACGATGGCAGTCATGGGATTGGAATAATTAAAGAAATATGCGTTCGGACACAAACGCTCCACATCCCTGGCAATCTCTATCATCGCGGGAATCATGCGCTGGGCGCGGGCAATACCGCCCGGCATAATGGAATCGCCCACCGGCTGATAAATTCCGTATTTGCGGGGAATCTTCACATCCTGCTCCCAGGCGTGCCTGCCGCCCACGGCAATGGTAGTCACCACAAAATCGGCGCCGGGCAGCAGATCGCAGCGATCGCAGGAGGACGTGACAGTGATCTGCTTTGCTCCTTTCTGCTCCACCATCTTTCTGGCCAGCTTTGTAATGGACTCCAGAATCACGGGATTGATATCGCACAGAGCGATCTCCCACTCCCCCCAGCCGGACTGTATAAAATCGGCGATCAACCCCTTGGTAAACACCGCGCTGCCCGCTCCGATCAGGACAATCTTCTTTCTTTCACTCATAGTCAGCTTTGCTCCTTTCCCAATCTTCTCCGTATAATCCGGCCTCCACCAGCCGGTCGTTGCATTCCGCCAGAAAGCCTTTCAGAATCTCCATCTGCTGATCATATGCCGCAAGTTGAAAAGCCTCCGTCGTCTCCGGTTTCATAAACAGCTTGATAAAGCCCGCCTCCTGCGTGCTGAGCAGATATGCGTCCGACGGCTTTAT